>JAEZKY010000095.1 GCA_023435985.1 Bacillota bacterium
TTAAACCCTGGATCATGGATAGAACATTCGAAAAATGTTGCGCTAGCTGCAAGATTAATAGCAGATAAAGACCATGGGCTAAATAGTGAAAAAGCTTATATATTAGGATTATTACATGATATAGGAAGACGGAAATACATAAGTGGAATGGAGCACGTGCTATATGGTCATGCTTTTATGAAGGAAAAGGATCATGAAGAGGTTGCAAGGATTTGCATGACACATACATTTCCCTATAAAGATGTAAATGCAATTTATGGCAATTGGGATTACAAAAGGGAAGAAGCTGAAATAGTAGAAAAGTATATTAAAGATATTGAATATGATGATTATGATCTTCTAATACAATTATGTGATTCATTTTCAATGCCTGATGGGTTTACATTAATTGAAAAAAGATTTGTGAATACTGCTTTGAGATCTGGAATTAGTAGTTTGATTGTATATAAATGGAGTGCGGTTATGGATATAAAAAAATATTTTGAAGGTAAAATTGGATGCTCAGTTTATAAGCTACTTCCAAATATCGTTCAAAATACATTTGAGACTTTTTAAAGTAAACTATAATCAGAAATAGAGATAGTATATAAAAACTAAGACTATCTCTATTTGTGGTTGAGGAGTTTTCCATATTCTATCATTGACAAAATATAGGGGAAATATGCAATAATAGTAGTATTATTTATACTAGGAGGAAATCAAATGAAGAATAGCAAGAGGATATTAAGTATTTTTCTAATTGTTATACTTTCTACATTATTAATTTCATGCGGAAAAACTAATCAAGATAATAGTAAAAATACGCAAGTAAGTGGAGTGAAAATACATTATATTGATGTTGGACAAGGAGATAGTGAATTAATTCAAATAGAGGATAAGAATATACTAATTGATGCTGGGACTAGCGATAAGGAAGCTATAGATTATATTAAATCTATTGGGGTCACTAATCTAGACTATGTAATAGCAACTCATCCACATGAGGATCATATAGGAAGTATGGATGACGTTATTAAGGAAGGCAATATTGGAGTATTTTATTCTCCAAAGATTACATACACAACAAAAACATATGAAAATATGGTTAAAGCATTGAAAGATAAAAATTTAAAAATTACTGTACCAAAGGTAGGCGATTCTCTTACAATAGGAAATGCAACGCTAACGTTTTTAGCTCCTAATAGCACTGGATATGAGGACATTAATAACTATTCAATTGTTTGTAAGTTAAAGTACGGGAATACAAGTTTTATATTTATGGGAGATGCTGAAGATATAAGTGAAAGTGAAATACTTAAAAAGCAGCTTGATATACAAGCCGATGTTTTGAAAGTGGGGCATCACGGCAGTAGTTCATCAACTACAAAGGCATTTTTGGATAAGGTAAATCCAAAGTATGCTGTAATAAGCTGTGGAAAAGCAAATGACTATGGACATCCTCACAAGGAAACTTTAGATAAACTTAATGAAAAAAATATTAACGTATTTAGAACTGATTTGGAAGGAACAATAGTAGCAACTTCAAATGGTAAGGATATAAAGTTTAATGTCAATCCAGTAGAAAAAAATTCAGATGTACCAGGAAGCCAAGATAAAAAAACTATTAAAAAAGAAAATTAAGCAATATAAATTTAGCAAAGCAAGAACGCTAAAGAGAGAATTTTTAGGCGTTTTTTTGTGTAAAAAATATGTAAGATTATAGAATGATTATATTATTAAGAATAAACTGTGAGTTTATAATAATTTTAACAATATGTCTTTATGTTGAATTTTATGTAACAATTTGCTAGTATGAGTATGTACTTCAAAATAATTTTATATAAATATTAATTAACATTCAATTATCATTTATACGGTGTGTATAAATAAATATTTTTATGTAAGTTTTTAAGGAGGAAACTACTTGCTTGATTTTGAGTTAGAAATAGAAAAGATGCAGCCAATCAATATAAAAAATTTTGAATTTACCTCATATAAAATAGATGAAAAGATTAAAAAGTCTATTATTTTATATAATACGGCGATTGGAGAAATGAAAAAAAATAAGTTAAATTTAGCAATAGATGATTTGAAAAAAGCTTTATCATATAACAAAAGTTTTTTTGAAGCAAGCAAATTTATCGGATTATGTTATGTTAATATTGGAGAATATAGAAAGGCTAAAAAGATATTTAGAAAGTTAGCTAAGAATGAGATGTTTAAAGAGTTAGCCAAAGAATACTTAGAAAATATAGAATTTAAACAAATTATATCCAAAACTTCAGGAGATATAGTAGAAGTTAATTGCATCTATAATGAAGCAATTAATAGAAAGAGAACACCAGTAAAAGGTGTTATTCTTGCATTATCAATTATTGTGATTATTATAGGAGGAGTTTATATTGATTATTTTAATCCATTAAATATTAAAGAAGTTTTAGGAAAGTTTAAATATGGCAATGAAGTAATCGCTTCTGATGAAAAAGATAATAAAAATTTAGATAAAAATAATAGTTTACCTGAATCAGAAAAAAATGATATTACTTATGAAGAAAATGAAATTTCTACAAAAGATTTGGATAGTACAAAGCCTAATGTAGATGGTAATCAGGATGAAAATAACACTATCAATATGATAAGTGAAGCAGAGACATATTTTAATGACGAAGATTATGAAAAATCAGCTAGTATATTAATAAGCATGAGAAATATGAATTTGGATAATGAAACAAAATTAAAGTTTGATAGATTATGGCAGGATATAAGTACTAGTAAGGTATGGAATATATACAATGATGGAAACCAATTATATAAGAAAGGGAATTATGATGAGGCATTACCTAAAATTAAAATAGCTTCTGAAATCAATACTGATTTAGATATTATGCCTTGGGCTATTTTCCAAGTAGGAATGTGTTATAAGGAAACTAGAGAGTATGAGAATGCTCTTATATATTTTCATAAAGTAATAGATAACTATCCTAAATCAGCATATGTTTCAAACGCTAAAATGATGATAAGTCAAATAGGACATTAGATTAATTGAAAATAAATAATAAGCAGAAGAGACAGCAGATAAATGCTGTCTCTTCTGCTTATAGCATAATATTAATAATTGATTTTATAGTAAGTTAATGGTAAAAATGGTATAAGATATAAATTTAAGATAAGGATTATAATAAAAATCTTTAAATTCAAAATATAGGAAGAGGGGAACTTTATTATGAATCAAAAAGAAAGGATGTTATCGGGACTTCCATATAAAGCATGGTTAGATGGATTGATAGAAGAACGAATGAAAAATAAGCAGAAGATATATGAGTTTAACTTGTGCAGACCAGATGAAAAAGAAAAAATAGAAAAATTGACAAGAGAAATTCTATATAAGGTGGGTTCTAATGTTCATATTGAAGCACCATTTCACTGTGATTATGGTAAAAATATTCAAATTGGAGACAATTTCTTTGCAAACTATAACTGCACTATTTTAGATGTGGGAAAAGTCATTATAGGAGATAATGTGCAATTTGCACCTAATGTAGCATTATACACTGCAGGACATCCAATTCATCCTGATTCAAGGAATTCTGGATATGAGTATGGGATAAGCATAACCATTGGTAATAATGTTTGGCTTGGAGGAAATGTTATAGTTAATCCAGGAGTGCATATTGGTAATAATGTGGTTATTGGTTCAGGAAGTGTAGTTACTAAGGACATACCTGACAACATGATTGCAGCTGGCAATCCATGCAAGATTATTCGTGAAATTACAGAAGAAGACCGGAAATATTACTATAAAAATAATATCTTCGATGTTGATGATTACAAATAGTTAAATAAACTCTAATATTATTAAAGAGAAGCGTTTATTTTCGATTGTATAAAATTTAGTTAGGTTCATATAGTGTGTAATTATATAAGGTTATGGGCGATGTAATATTATTTTCGAATATTTATTTGTTTTTTAGAAAATATAATATAAACGAAGGAAGAAATAGTATAAATATTACAGGAGTATTAATTATGGATATATATTTAATGGATAGTAATGTAGTAATATATCTTTGGAGGTATTATCCAAATGTTATTGACCAATTGATAAAAGATACTAAGATTAAAATACTAGAAGAAATTAGTCAAGAATTGGCCTTAAAGGAGATACAAGAATACAAGGGACAGCATGTATTGTCAGAAAGATTCTGCAAGTTGTTGCCTTTGATTATAAAAGTAGATAAGAAAGATATTGAAGAATTCTATGTATCGTTAAACATAAAGTACTCTAGAAAAGGAAATGCATATTACAATAATACAGAAAAACTGTCAGAAAATAATTTAATACTTCTATATACTTGTCATGTATATGACGAGTTTATGCTTGTAACAGAAGATAAATATTTATTTAATACTGCAATTCATGTTTTGGGAGCAGAAAGGGTAATCAACATAAGTACGTTGATGAAAAAAATAATCTTAACGTAAATTTAAGCAAATGATAAAGTTTTTTGCTTCTTTATATTTATAATTTTATAGAAAGGTAATTACTGGTGTTTACTTAAAACGATTGGAATTATATGCTATAATGTAAATTAAAGGATGGAATGCAAAGAAAGTATTTATTAAAGCTTAAAATAACTATTTTTAGGAAGGTGATTGGTATGAAGGCGGTGCAGCAAAAAGAAATTAGCAGGAAAAATAATGAAAAAATTGAACCAAGTAAAAAGAATACCAGCATGATATTAGCTGCATTTATGATTTTTATTTTGCCTATAATAATTATATTTGTTGGAGTATTTATAGGAGGAAGTATAGGGGAGGCTGTTAATGGGTTGGTTATAATCTTTCAAATTATTGGAGGAATAATTGGACTTGTAATAGCAGGCATTATAGTAAAAATATTTGATAAGTTTTCTAAAATAGATAAAAATGCTGAAAAAATTCATTGGGATGATTTATAAGAAAACAGCTGCCTTAAAATTAGATTATAGGGCAGCTGTTTTTTAGAAAATTATATTTTGAATTTTTGGATCATTTCACTAAGTTTTTGTGAAAGTTCAGCTTGACTTTGGGATGATTTTGCAACATCACTCACAGCAACAGTTACTTCATTAACACTACTAGAAATTTCTTCAGTACCACCTGCAGATTCCTGAGCTACAGCTGATACATTTTGTACTGCACTACTTACCTGCATTACTAAGTCATCTATCTGCTTGGAAGATGAAGCAAAGTTCTTTATAATATTATTCATAAATTCGGAATCTTTTTCATATTGAAGTCCGGTATCCATAAGGAGTTCATAACTAGGCCTTACATTATTAGACATAAATTCAAGGACATCTTGTCCACTCTTTGAAAGTCTTTCAAAAGCTGCTTGAACTTGTGATACCATATTTTGAATGCTGCTTACAGCTTCAGAAGACTGTTCGGCAAGCTTTCTAACTTCATCTGCAACCACAGCAAATCCTTTGCCTTGTTCCCCAGCTCTTGCAGCTTCTATAGCTGCATTTAAAGCTAATAAGTTAGTTTGTTCTGCAATACTTCCAATAGAGTCGGCCATAGTTTTAACTTCTGCAACAACTTTGGCATCCTTTATAGCGTTTAAAATATTTGAGCGATTTTCTTCATAAATTAAATTACTTTGTTCAATATTTTGTGATGCTTTCATTTTTATATCAATAGCACGGTTCTTTATTTCAGTTATAGATATCATTGCATTATCTGCTTCTTTAGCTAATATGCTGGTAGTAGAAGTTATTTCCTCGGTTGAGGCAGTTACTTCTTCTGAAGTCGCGCTTAGATCTTGAACACCTTTAGATATTTGTTCTGTGGATTCACTTACTACTTCCATTTTTGAAGAAATTTCTTCAGTAGTTGCAGAAAGTTCTTCGCTTGTTGCACTTATATCACTTGAACTATTCATTATTTCAAGGATTAATTTTTGGATATTTTCCTTTGCTGAATTTAGTGCTTTTGAAAGATTTCCTATTTCATCTTTAGTATCAGTATCTATTGATTTAGTTAAATCACCTTGTCCAAGCGCTTCGGCGAATAAGAGAACTTTATTTACTTGCTTAGAAATCATAAGTGATATCAACAAGCCTAATACAACTGCAAGAATTAAACCTATTGAGATTATCAAGGTTGTACTAGTTAAGGAACTTTTATATGTTAAATTATTTTTATTGTAAGCGTCATCTGACTGAGAGACGTTATTTTGTATTAATTTATCCATGTCATCATATATTTTTTTTCTTGTCTCGGTAATTTTGTCAAAATTTGCATCGGCTGCATCATAATCATTCTTATCAATTAATGATACTATTGCATTTATATTAGAAGAATATGAATCTCTATTTAGTTTTAAGTCTGAAAAAGCAGATTCTTCTGATTGTGAAAGTAAAGAAGTTTCATATTTACTAATGAGATCATCGTTTTCATTAATTAATTGAGATATTTCTTTTTTGATGCTTTCATTTTGATTATTTTTATTCTGTTGATAAACAAGCTTTAATAAATCTGAGCGAATATCTCCAAAATTTAATTTTATGGTATTTAATGTTTTAATTGACTCTAAATTATAATCATGCATGGTGCCAGCATTGGAATTTATTATATTCATGTTACGAAGTCCATTAACTCCAACTAAGCATATTAATAGTGCAACTAAGATGAAAGAAGAGATTAACTTAGGGGCTATTTTTAGATTTTTAAACCATTTCATAAATTTTACTCCTTAAATTCATATTATGTAAGCTTTATTTTAGTAAATATTTATATTGTAAGATATATAAGTTGAATTTATTTTCACCTCCTTATAAGTTAAAATAGAAGAATTTGTTAAAAGTTAAGAGTTATAATGGCATAATATTCTTTTTGACAGTTATTTTGATTGAATGTATCATGTATATGGAACAATATAAATATTCTGTCTTATTAAATCACACATATTTTTAATTCAAATCAATAATTTTGCTTAAAAGATCCATATAAAGGAATGCTACCCTAAAAAATCACAAATTTTTATCCTATAATATGCAAAAAAATATCAGATGTTGGAATCTATATGACTATTATGCTATAATAAATTAAACAAAATATTTATAATGTCTAATTTTTACGAAGGAGAATATTATTGTGAGAAATGATGATACTAAAATTAAATATTTCACTCAACAGGAAACTAAAAGACTTTTTGAAGCTATAGAAGGTTTTAAAAGTATACATATAATTAGGGATTTGGCAATTTTCAGAGTTGCATATAGATGTGGATTAAGAGCTTCAGAAATCGCTTTAATAACATTACAAGATTATAACAAAATTAAAGGCGAAATATATTGTAAAAGATTAAAGGGCAGTAAAAATAATACAATAAGACTTGATGATAAAACAAAATTTGTACTAGATAAGTATATTGAAGACAGTAACATAATAATTGATAATGAACCAATATTTAAAAGTCAAAAAAATAATCCAATTTCTAGGCAGACCCTTGATTATTTAATAAAAAAATATTGTGAAATTGCTAATATTTCTGACAAGAGTAAGTATCACTTTCATGCAATTAAACACACTACAGCTGTACATTTAGCTGAATCTGATATGGATATTAAAGAACTGCAGTGGTGGCTTGGGCATAAATCTGTTACTAATACTGAGATATACTTTCAGTTTACTACAAAGCAGCAGGAAAGAATGTATCTAAAGCTTTCTCATAAAAGTGAAATGGTTTAAGTAAAAGTTCTTCTATGTAGTATTTATATGAAAAATTTAAATAGATATTTATGTTTATAGTAATAAAGATAAGAATATAGCTATATTTTTAATTATTTTAATGCAATGAAATGGGAAAGTATTAGAAGGTACTTTCCCAAATATAAATTACTAAAAATTGATTCATATATTTATTTTGTGTATTTATCTATTAGATTCATTAATTCGATTTTATTATTTTCTAAATAATCATTAAAATTGATATTCTTTTTATCCAAAAGCAGAGCAAGCTCATATAAAAATTCTGGGATTTCACGTGCAAGCATATCACCATAAATAATTCCAAGTCTTGCATTATTATCTTCAAAAGAACCATTTATATGAAGTTCAAAAACATCTTCAATAGTATCATTTACTTTTTTACGTTTTCCCGTAAATCCAATCGCTCCGACTTCATGAACACTGCAAGAATTTGGGCAGCCAGAAAAATGAATTCTTGGAAGCACATCTTTTTTAAAGCCTTTATCTTTAAAATAGGTTATTACTTCATTTAAAGTTTTTTGGCTTTCTAAAACTCCAACCTGACATATTGGAACTCCAATGCAGGAAACGCTTTGTTCAAGAGCTGTCTCACCGCCAAGATCTTGTGTTGCTTTTAATAGTCTTTCGGCTTCGTCACCATCTAAATTTCTAAAATAAATTCCTTCTGTCATAGCAAGCCTTATTTCCAAGTCTTCAACAGATTTTAATTCATCTAAAATTTTTCTTAAATCTTCAATATAAATTTGGCCTCCAATTGGATGGAAATAAACACTATATAAACCGTTTTGTTTTTGTTCATATAATCTTTGATGCTTCAAGTCTGTCTTTTTTCCGTTTTTAATGTATTCTTTTTGTATGAGGTTTAACTCTAAATTTTCCTTACTCATAACTTCTTCTAAATGTTTTTTATAAATTTGAATAAATGTATCTTTGCCCATTCTTTCAAGAATATATCTTATACGAGCTCTATTTCTGTTTTCATAATCACCTTCAGCTACGAATAAATTAGTTATAGCTTCAACATGATATAAAATTTTACTTGGTTCTATAAGCTCATCATATTCAACACCAATTTTTGGATCTCTTCCAAGACCACCGCCAAGATAAACTTTGAAATATTCTTTATTATCTTTAAGAGTAGCTAAGAATCCTAAATCTGCAACATTACAATGTCCAAGATCTGCATTGCTGCTTGAAAAAGATACCTTAAGCTTTCTTGGTAATTTATATGAAGTTATTTTACTTAAAAAGTGCTTATTTACCGCCAAAGCATATTGAGTAACATCAAAGGCTTCTGATTTATCAATTCCGGAAAGTGGGGATAAAGCAACGTTTCTTGGGAAATTTCCGCCGCCACCTCTAGAATATATGTTGTTTTCTATTCCAGTTTTCATTATACTGCAAACTTTATCTATTGATAAATTATGATATTGAACAGCTTCCCTTGTGGTCAAATGTATTTTATCAAGGTTATGTTTTTCTGCTGTGTCACACAACCAATTCATTTGGGAGCTGTTTGTTATCCCTGAAGGTATTCTAAGTCTTATCATGAACTCTTTTTTGCTACGTTCAGAATACACTCCCATTCCACCAGAAATTTTTTTGAAGTCGTTAGCTGAAACTTCACCTTGTAAAAATTTATTGCCTAATTCTCTGAATTCTTCAATTTCGTCTAATAATTGCTGCTTTAAATTACTCAAAAGTATTCCTCCTATTAGTGATATTTTTATTTGTAACATATTATATCATAAATTTTATAGGAATAGTAAGATATCAGCACTTTTGCTAGATAATATTTTATATGAGAGTAAAATTCTATGAAAAAAGATAATTTTTTGAGTCTGTAAAATGCTTAAGGCAGAAAAAGTCTAAACCTTATGGTATAATTAACACAAAACTTATGGGGGAAAATGTAGATGAAGGAATTGCTAACTATATATGACGGAAATTTAAAAGAAATTGGTGCTATGCCAAGAGATAAGATCCATAAAAAAGGATTAAAGCATAAAGTGGTTCATTGTTGGATAACAGATAAGGAAAAAGATGAGATCTTCATATATTTTCAGCAAAGATCTTATAATAAATCAGATTTTCCCGGCATGTATGATATTGCCTGTGCAGGTCACATTGATGCAGGAGAAAAAGCAGAGAATGCAATGATACGCGAATTAGAAGAAGAAATCGGATTAAACATAAATAAAAGTGAGTTAAGATATATAGGAAGAAAATTTGAGACCTTTGAAAAGAATGGCTTCATAGATGATGAAATATGTGAAATGTATCTTTTAGAAGTAAATAATAGTACTATTTTTACCCTAGGAGAAGAAGTTGAAGATGTTGTAAAAGTACTATTTAATGACTATGAAAAATGGATTAATGGAGAATTAAAGTTATTGAATGCACGATCTATTATTTATGACAAAGAAATTAAACTTCAAGATGAAAATATATGCCCTCACATAAAAGAATATAATAAACAATTAATCAGGTTTATATAAACTATAGTAAAGATGCAAAATGCACATTATGTATATCTTTCAGTGATATCATGTGCATTTTATATTTCTGCCTAAAGACAGTTTTGAGTTAATATTTTATTTATTATTCCACATGTATCCATACAATTGTCATAAAAATTTGACAATGTTATAATTATCACAGTATTTTCATATAAAAACAAATATTGAAAGGGGGAATATTATATGGAAAATAAGAATCCAAGAACAGTGAAATTGATGCAGACTGGACTACTTGCAGCATTGTGTTTTGTATCATTTACTTTTCTTCAGATTAAAATTCCAGTACCAGGTGGAAGTGCAACCTCATTTCATGTTGGAAACGCTTTTTGTGTATTAGCAGCGTTACTTCTTGGCGGATGGTATGGTGGATTAGCTGGGGCTATAGGTATGACAATCTCAGATTTACTTGATCCGGTATATGCAATAGGTGCACCCAAAACGTTCATATTAAAACTATGTATTGGATTAATAACAGGACTGGTTGCACATAGGTATGCTAAAATAGATAAAAGCAATGATAAGAAATATATATTAAAATGGAGTACTATTGCTGCGATTTGTGGATTGGGTTTTAATATTTTTTCAGATCCTACTTTAGGATACCTTTATCAGCAATATGTTATTGGACAACCACAAGAGGTAGCAGATGTTTTAGCAAAATTAAGTGTTGTTACTACTTCTGTTAATACAGTATTATCTGTTATATTGGCAAGTATAATTTATAATGGCTTAAGACCAATTTTAAAAAGATCGGGTTTATTATTACCTGTGGGAAAAAATTAATTAGAATTAATAAATGGTTATTAAAGAATTTATTAATTTAAAATATGAATTACGAAATCAAAAACCATCAAAATCTTAATTATTGATTTTGATGGTTTTTTTACTTGTGAAAATATTAGTAAAGTAATGGTAGTATCTTTATAAATAATTAATCAATTAAGTTTTATTGCTATTCAAAATATAAAACTTAGATGATTTCATAAATTAAATCTATAAAGTTTAATTTATTGTATTAAATAGAAATTTACTCTTTGAGATATAATTATAGAAAAAAAGAAATGTTCGTGTTTGTACGAATATTAGAAAAAAAATCTAGCTTTTTCTTGATTTTTTTTAATATATGAGCTAAAATTACGTAGTAATATGAACTATTAAATAAAAAAAAAGAATAATATTCACTTGTATAAATTCAACGATATGGGTTGATTGTTTCTACCAAGCTACCGTAAATTGCTATAGGGCTATAAGTGTCTGCTAAAAAATTATATCAAGGAGAGATGAGTATGAATTATGATTTAATAATAGTAGGTGCTGGACCAGCTGGAATATTTACAGCGTATGAGTTGAAAAAGCAGAAACCACAAGCTAAGATTCTTTTGATTGAATCTGGAAAAAGTATTGATAAAAGGCATTGCCCAAAAGATAAGACTAAAAAGTGTGTATCTTGTAAGCCTTATTGCCACATCACTACAGGATTTTCTGGGGCAGGAGCATTTTCAGATGGAAAATTATCATTAAGTCATGAGGTTGGTGGAGATTTACCAGAGCTTGCAGGAGTTGACTTAGTACAAGAATACATAGATTATACAGATTCAATATACTTAAGCTTTGGTGCGGATACTAAAGTTGAAGGTGTAGGGAATAATGAAGAGATTAAAGAAATAAGAAGAAAAGCCATTCAAGGTGGTTTAAAATTAGTAGATTGTCCAATAAGACATTTAGGGACTGAAAAAGCGCAAGAGATATATTTAAAAATTCAAAATCATTTATTAGATTCTGGTGTTGAGATTAAATTTGATAGTACAGTTAAAAATCTTTTAATAAAAAATGATGAAATATATGGAGTTTTAATATCAGATTCTTTAACTAGAAGTAAGGATGAAGAAGCTTTTTCTAATAAAGTGGTTGTTGCAACAGGAAGAAAAGGTGCTGACTGGTTAAAGGAAATATGTGTTGAACACAATATAAAGCATAGTGCAGGGCCAGTTGATATTGGAGTTAGAGTAGAACTTAGAAATGAAGTTATGGAAAGTGTAAATAATGTACTTTATGAATCTAAACTTATAGGGCATCCAGCACCATTTAAGGATAAGGTTAGAACCTTCTGCCAAAACCCAGGTGGCTTTGTTAGCCAGGAAAATTATGATAATAACTTAGCAATAGTTAATGGTCATTCTTATAAGGATAAAAAATCTGATAATACAAACCTAGCAATATTGAGTTCACATAATTTTTCAGCACCATTTAATGAACCTATTGAATATGGTCAAAAGGTTGCAGAGCTTGTTAATATGCTTGGAAATGGAAAAATATTAGTTCAACGCTATGGCGATATATTAGATGGTAAAAGAACTTGGGAAAAAGAATTATATGAGTCAAATGTTAGACATACTTTGCCAGATGCAGAAGCAGGAGATTTAACATCCGCAATACCATATAGAACAATGACAAACATCTTAAAATTTATTGAAGCTATGGATACAGTGGTTCCGGGTTTTGCAAGTAGAGAAACGTTATTATATGGTCCAGAGATTAAATTTTACAGTAATAGAATTAATTTAGATAAAAACTTTGAAACAAATATAAAAGGCTTGCACTGTTTAGGTGATTCAAGTGGCTGGACTAGAGGTTTGATGATGGCCTCAGCTATGGGAGTAATAATGGGAAGAAAGCTTTCAAATATTGAATAACGTTAAAGCCTCATAGCTTGGTACTAAAAATAACATGTGTTTTATTATTGGAATACATGTTATTTTTATATTATAACATTTCTATGTTGTTTGATACGAGAGTAAAAAAATATAAAAATATGTAGATTTAAAGAATCATATATAGAAGAAAATAGAATGTTGATACATGAGGAGGATATTAAAGTAATTATTCTAAAAGTTAGTTGAAATTAGCGTTTGGAAGTTTTGAACAATATACTTCATGCATTTTCTTATGATATGCAACAATATGCTTGTCTAAATTTTGAGAAACAATAATAACAAATATATTATTAGGTAAAAGAAAATTTAACATTTTATTTAGGATAGATTTTCTTAAAAATATTCTAAATTTTAACTGGAACAATTTTAACTTAATCATAATAGTACCTCTTTTTACTAATTTATACATATAATCATTATAAACTTCATAAAACGATTTTTCAAAATAAATAATAATACAAATAATGACAAATATTTATGTAAAGGTGCCTTAATTTAAAGTACTTTTAAAAAATAGATTGCTTTAAAACAATCAATTCCTTTAAGAAGTATTTTTATAAAGGGTGAATATTAATATTTTATGCCAGAGTATAATAATATGTATAGTAAATACCCCTTACTAACTATGTGAGTTTATCATGTTATTGTTACAGTTGTGTTACAACAATGTGGTTTAATTGTAATAAAAAGAAAAGAGTGGCAATCTTGAAGGGAGTAAGTCACTCTTTTGATATATGTAAAATTTTTCTTAATAAGTAATAACGTTATTAATTACCTATTAAGAAAATAATAAATCATAATTATTATGAGAATATAAATAAAACATAAAGAATATATTAAATTTGCATTTAAGGCTAAGGAATTTTATAGCTCCTCAGGCTTGTTTTTTTAATAATAATTTAGCGTATGGGTGATTTGATCTTAATAAATCTTTTTTAGTTTTTACAGCTATATTCTTTGAAATATAAAAAAGTATAATAATTAATAAATGTACATAAGATATGCCTAAGTAATATTTGGAGGTAGAATTATGGATGAAGAAATAATAATTCAACATATTCAAGTTTTATGCAATGAAAATAAATTGTTATATTCAAATAATAAGATAGTTATAGCACCAGATTTTGAAATAGAAATTCGTATAAATCTAAGCCAACAGAGTATCCATTTTCAAGAATACATTGATGATAGTGGTTTTAATAGCTGCATTATAAATTATACTATAAATAGAATATATAGATGTTATTATTTGGACAAATACAAGGATTTTAGCGAATTAGAAAATGCTATAGAATATTGTATTAAAGTAATATTAGAAAATTATAAGAAAGTATTTAAAAGCTAAATTATGTTAATTTAGAACTCTAGAAATAGGGTTCTTTTATTATTTTAGCAAATTTCATATTTTCCAAGTATCTAATTCACTAATTTTGAATTTTATTTAAAAAGAAAATCACTTCATGTTCAAAGGGTATGAACTTTAACAGATTTATCGGAGAAATTAAGAATTAATTTTATTTTTAGATAAATATAGAAATTTTATATGAATATTAAATTTGGATTCATTGTGTTGAATAAAGATACGGAGAAGTTTGTTTTAATACAAAGGTTTTCAAGGTAGGAAATGTGTGGTAAAATAAAGAATAATATTGTGGAAAGAAGGTGAAAATAGAATGTTAATATGGAAAGAAGAATATTCAATCGGTATTGAATTAATAGATGAGCAGCATAAGCACTTATTTGAAATTGGAAATCAAGCATATGAATTAATAAAAAGTGAATTGCGTACAGATCAATACGATGAAGTTGTACAAATATTAGAGGACTTACGTCAATACACTAAATTTCATTTTCAAACTGAAGAAAACTATATGCTTAAGATTAATTCTGATCAATTACCCAGCCAGAAAATAGCTCATGGAGAATTTATAAAAAAAATATACAGTATTGATTTTAAAAAGTTTGATGGTGATGCTAAAAAGTATTTAGATGACATACTTTCTTTTATTCTAAATTGGATATTAGAGCACGTACTACATAAAGATAAATTAATACTTAAAAAATAAAGAGTAGAGTTAAAATATCAGCTTATTTTAAGGTAATATTTTTTCTATATATGAAAAATGTTTAAGTTATTACTATATCTTATATTATTGAAATGATTAATATTGTGGGAAGTGTGTTTAATTGTATATATTAATTAAATAAAGATAGACTCAGTATTTCGTGCTAGTCTATCTTTATTTTATTAATAGAATTTATTTAATATTAATCATATAAGCCAGCATTTACTAGTCTTCTTCTAATTTGAGGTCCTATTAAGGAAGAGATTAATATTTTTATTATATCTCCAGGAACAAAAGGGATGACACCAGCAGATAAAGCTGCATTAAAAGGGATCTTTGCAACATATGCTAGCCAAGCAGTGCCAAATAAGTATGTAACGATAGTACCTAATGTCATTCCTATAAAGCACATATAGATTTTATCTGAAAATCTATCAATAAATAAGCCACTTATAAATGCCATAAAAATAAATCCAATCAAATAACCGCCTGTTGGTCCAGCTAGTTTGGCAAATCCGCCAGAAAATCCTGAAAATACTGGCAGCCCTATAACACCAATTAAAAGATAAACTATGTAGCTAATAGTTCCTTTCTTTAACCCTAATGCATATATTGCAATATAAATTACTAGATTAGTCAATGAAATTGGTACTAGTCCAATTGGAAGTGAAAGCGGTCCTAAGACGCAAGTTACAGCTGTCATTACAGCAATTAGAGTCAATTGACGAGTACTAATTTTATTTGTGTTTTCCATAATTTAAGTCTCCTTATAATTTTGTATTAAATGTCATTTTATTTTTCAATGTTAAAGCCAAGGTCTGCTAGCATAATTTTATCTTGGTATGTATTATTTCCTACAGTAGTCAACATATCTCCAGTAATTGTTGCATTGGCACCAGAACAGAAGATTCTTTTGCCACCATCTTGAAAATAACTTCTCCCAGCAGCCATACGGATATATGATGTTGGATTTATGTAACGAAAAATTGCTATTGTACGTAAAATATCTTCTATAGAAATTCTTTTTACAGTTTCTAAAGGAGTGCCTTTTATAGGCATTAATACATTAATTGGTATTGATACAACATTAAGTTCGTATAAACTCACGGCCATGTCAATTCTGTCTTCCCAAGTTTCACCCATTCCTATTATTCCCCCAGAACAAACTTTAAGTCCAACCTTTTGAGCTAGTTTAATTTCTCTTATCTTGTCCTCGTAGGAATGTGTAGTACAGATATTGTGAAAGTTTCTTTTTGAAGTTTCAATGTTTGAATGATACATTGTGACTCCGGCTTCTTTTAAACGAATAAATTCTTCTTCCGATAGAAAGCCATGTGAAGCACATAAATTTATTGAACATTCTTCTTTCATTCTTTTATAAGCTTGTACAGCTTTATCAAAATCTGCACCATTTAAGGATCTTCCTGCTGTTACGATAGAATAACGATGAACACCATTCATTTCATTTCGTTTGCAATCTTCTATAATTATGTCTTGGTCTAAGAAGCCATACTCTTTAATTTCAGTATTATGGTGAGCGGATTGAGCACAGAATTTACAGTTTTCACTGCACCCACCGCTGCGTCCGTTAATTATGGTGCAAAGATCAACTTTATCGCCACATAATTCTTTACGAATTTTATCAGCTCCCATGCATAGTTCTTCTAAATCTGTAGTTAGCAAGAAGTCTAAGTCATCATTTTTGTTTAAGCGTCTGCCGTCTATAATCTCTTTGGTTAGTTCTATCATATTTATTCACTCCCTAACTAATTTCCAAAATGAATTTAAATTAAGTATAGTATTTGATTGATATATTGTCAACTATGTTTTTAAATATGGTTAACAATTATTATAAGACTATGTGTAGAGCGATGAATCAGATATTTATATAGAAATGCTTAAAAACTGTTTTTATAAGTAGAATTAGGAAAGATAATGAAGGAGCATTATTTGCGATATTACCCTCTATATAAGAAAATTACTTATACAGAGGGTAAGCATATTACAATTTGTTATATAATTAAACAGTAGTTTTTAAATTAAGGATTTCATGAACACCATTTTTATATCCACCAGCATCTCTTAAAGATTCACCAATTTTTTTGCTGTTTATTTTAAAATCACTATTAGAAAGAACTTTGGTTACTGAATGGTTTAGTATCTTAGGGGTGATCTCATTTTTATCAAGAACAATTCCAGCACCAAGTTCAGCAACTCTATTAGCTACAAAGGGCTGATCCACAGATTGAGGAATAAGAATAAGTGGGATATCGTAATATAGACCTTCATTTGTACTATTCATACCCCCATGAGTAATAAAAATATCAGAATGTTTTAATATTTCAAGCTGTGGTACATAATTACGGACAATAAAGTTTGATGGAATATCGCCTAAAGTAGCAATATCAGTATTTTTACCCACAGACATAACAACTTTGACATCCATATTACTAAAAGCTTTAAAGCAGTTTTCGTAAAAATCTATAGAATTATTGAATATTGTTCCTAAGGAGATATAAACAATCTTTTGATTGTCATTTTTTAGGTCGATAGTAATGTCCTCGTTCCTATTAATTATAGATGGGCCAATAAATTTATAGCTCTCATCAAAGTTATCTCCATAAGGCTGAAAATATCTAGAAGTGTATACGAGGTTAATCATACCTCTTTTTGTGAATCCATTGGAGAAATCAGGGAAGTTAATATTATATTTTTCCTTCAGTTCACTTATAAAGTTCTTATAAGTTGAGCTATTTAAAATTTCTTTTATTTTAGGCTTAAAGCCTTGAAATCTATCTTTAAGTCCATCAGAAAGTGGCGATTTAAAAGCATTTTCTATTAGCTCTTTATTTATGGCAAAAGTACTGGTTGAAGTGATTGTAGGAATCTCTAGTGCTTTTCCTATTTCCTCACCTAAAATGAATGATGAATCATAAATAACATAATCATATTTCTCATTTGCATTAAAAACGACTTCAATTATTTCTTTAAATGTGTTTAAAGCGTTTAATAAACCTTCATTGCTTTCCAAATCTAGTCCACAATTAATAAAATTCGAGACATTAAATGAATTTTGATGTCCAAAAAATTTAGCACCTGTTTTCTCGATTTTATCTCTAAATTCTTCACCAGCTATGTATGTAACATTTTCTCCGCTATTAATTAATTCTTGTACTATACCTATGGTTGGATTAATATGTCCATGACCTAACATATTTATAAACAATGCAGTTGACATTTATATCACTCCTTCACTTAAGCATATTTAATTGCCATATGAATAAATCTATTATCTTTTAATATTTTGATACAAGAAGTTCATAATATGTGTTGTATATTTTAGAGAATTTGGATTTCGCTAATAAGAAAATATAATTTTAAAATTAATGTAATTATAAGTATCTTACATTAAAACAAACAATTTAAGCAAAAAAATAAAGCCAATACTTTAAAAGTATTGACTAAATCTTTCGAAACATTATATCCAAAATACCGGTACTCTAATTTTGACGCCTATCTCTCGATAGGTGGGTGCCCTCACAGATGTTTCAATCGCCTTCAATGCCGAACAAAAGGACTCACAAGAAAGTACATTTCTTCATCTAAATATTGAACTCCCAAAATGTAAATGTAGGTTCAAAATAAGAGCTTAACGAATATTCTAGAAATAATAACCAAAATCATCTACAAAGTAGCTGTTTTCTTGATGTGAGATTATAATAACATATTTGAAATTTTCATGCAAGTAATAATTTTATAGAAATTTAAACCAAAACAATTATTATGTAGATAACTGTTAATAGTTTAAATCTTTTATGAAATGAATTTTATAATTTAAATAGGAATAAATTATTAACACATATTAAAAACTAATACTAAATATAATTTAGTATTGTTAAGGAGTTTTATTATGGATATTAAAAATGTTCAACGACAAGAAATAGAAAAAGTATATGGTAAAATCAGTCCGTTTGAGTTTAAAAATAAGTTAATAGACCTCGCTGAAGGGCAGAGGAAAAAAAGTGCTAGTACATTATTAAATGCAGGGAGGGGAAATCCTAATTGGATAGCAGCAACACCTCGAGAGGCGTTTTTTGTTTTTGGTATCTTTGCAGTTGAAGAAAGCAGGAAAGTATGCAATGAGGGTGATTTGGCAGGAATGCCAGATAAAAGAGGAATAGCTGAAAGATTTTATAATTTTTTAGAAAAGCATAAAGACATGCCTGGAACAACTCTTTTAAAAAATATAATCGATTATGGAATTAAAGAGCAAGGATTTAATGCTGATGAATGGGTATTTGAACTATCTGATGGAATTATTGGGGATGATTATCCAGTACCAGATAGGATGCTAATTCATGCTGAAAAAATTGAACACGAATATCTTGTACAGGAACTTTGTTATAATAAACCGCCTACAGGAAGATTTAATATTTTTGCTGTAGAGGGAGCTACAGCAGCAATGTGTTATATATTTGACAGCTTAATAGCTAATGAATTGCTACAGCATGGTGATAAGATAGCACTGATGGTTCCTGTTTTTACACCTTATCTTGAAATACCGCATCTTCCTCGGTATAATTTTGAGGTTATACATATTAATGCTAGTGAACTTACAAAGGATGGAACACATACCTGGCAATATCCTGAAGAAGAATTAGATAAGCTTAAAGATCCTCAAATAAAGGCTTTATTTGTTGTTAATCCAAGTAATCCACCTTCAGTTGCCATTAAACCAGAAAGTGTTAAGCAGTTAGTACACATAGTAAAAGAATATAATCAAGATTTAATGATTATTTCAGATGATGTGTATAGTACCTTTGTTAATGGATTTCGTTCATTAATGGCAGATTTACCTTATAATACAATAGGAGTTTATTCTTTCTCAAAATATTTTGGAGTAACTGGCTGGCGTCTTGGGACTATTGCACTTTACGAAGAAAATGTTTTTGATGAACTATTAATGAAAGTGCCAGAAGACAAGAAAATTGAGTTGAAGCAGCGCTATGGAGCACTATCTACTGAGGTAGAGGATATAAAATTTATAGATAGGATTGTAGCAGATAGCAGACAGGTTGCACTAAATCATACAGCTGGATTATCAACACCACAGCAGATTCAAATGGTTTTCTTTTGTGCATTTGCTCTTCTTGATAAAGAAAATAGATATAAGAATCAAACAAAAGATATTTGCAGGAGAAGACAAAAACTCTTGTTTAAGGGCCTAGGTTTGGGTTTGAGGGAAGATCCTTATGATGCTGCTTATTATACAGAATTTGATTTGTTAGAATGGGCTACCTGCTATTATGGAAAAGAATTTGGTGAGTATCTTCAAAAAAATTATAAACCTGTAGACATTTTATATAGATTAGCAGAAGAATCTTCTATAGTGCTTTTAAGTGGTGGAGGATTTAAAGGGCCTGAGTGGTCAATTAGAATTTCTCTAGCAAATCTTAATGACTATGCATACTCAAAAATTGGAGAAGCACTTCATAAGATATTAGAGGAATATGTACGCTCGTGGGAAAATAAAAACTAAAACGAATAGAAGGCTATAAATATTTGAGATTATTTAACTTAAATATTTATAGTCTTTTATTTTATATATTGAGATGATTTATGTTAATTAATAGGTTAAGGCACATGAAAATAAATAGCAAGTCCAAAGTTGCCATGGATATTTTTCATCAGGCAAGAAGACAAATTGCCCTCATAGCGGGCTATTAGGTTAATTTGTCGCCGTAGGATGATGGAAAATAGGCTGGCAAATGGACTTATTATTTA
>JAEZKY010000316.1 GCA_023435985.1 Bacillota bacterium
TTTCTACCATTGAAAGTGCAATAGATCTTTATAAGGCAAAAGCAATGGAAAAAGGACTAAAGCTCAACATGGATATAAGTTCAGATATTCCGAGAATTGTAATAGGAGATCCGATAAAATTAAGACAAATTATAAATAATTTGATTAGTAATGCAGTGAAATTTACGGATAATGGAGAAGTAGCTGTAGAGGTTACATTAACTCGTGAATCCGATAAAGATATTGAGCTTTTTATGGAAATTAGAGATAGTGGAATAGGCATGAATGAGAGGGAAATAAATGAAGTTTTTAAACCATTTGTTCAGGCTGATTCCAATTTTACTAGGCAATATGGAGGAACGGGTTTAGGTCTTGCAATATGTAAGCGGCTAGTTGAAATGATGGGAGGTTCAATAGAGCTTAAAAGTGAAGAAGGAAAGGGCTCGACTTTTAGAATTAATTTAAGATTAGCTAAAGCAGAAAAAATGGAGGTTTATAAATATAGCAATTCAACAATTTATGAAAAAAGTAATTTGTCTTCTTCTAATGTTATGCTAGCGCAAGGTGATAAATTAGAAGAAGAAGATGCCATTGTTATTAGAGAGGGAGGACTTAATAACAATATAAGAATATTATTAGTTGAAGATAATGAGATAAATATAAGATTATTTATAAATATTTTAAAAATCAGAGGGTTAAAGTGTGATATAGCACTTAATGGAATTGAGGCTTTGGCCGTATATGAAAAGAATAAGTACGACATAATTTTCATGGATTGTCAAATGCCGATGATGGATGGATATGAAGCAACAAAAAAGATAAGAAATACAGAAAACAAGCATATACCTATCATAGCTATGACTGCTCATGCTATGCAGGGGGATAGAGAGAAGTGTCTTGAAGCTGGTATGGATGATTACTTAACTAAACCTTTTGGCTTTAATCAAGTTATAGAGATGCTGCAAAAATATGTTAAACCAATTTATAATAATAGCTTACATAATAAGATTAATGGCTCTATTAATTTAAATGAGCGTGAAGTTTATATAAAGAAAGGTTTTTATTATGATGAGATATTAAAGCTTGCTATAGAAGAATTAGGCTTTGAGGAAGAGTTTTGCAGAGAGTTAATAAGGGATTTTTTAAAGCAGATGAGAGAATATTTAGAAATTATAAAATTAAATATAGATCAAAATGATTTTGGTGAGCTTTCTAGAATCCTGCATAAGTTGAAAAGTTCAGCAGGAGCCGTAAGAGCTAATGAAATAGCAGAAAATCTAATTGAGGCAGAAGCAGCAGCAAAAAATAATAATATGTCTGTACTGATTGAGAAATTAAAGAGAATAGAAGTATTATTAGAGAAGTTAAAAGGAGAAGGAAAGGAGAGATGAATTTATGAGCGGAAATATACTAATAGTTGATGATTCTGATATTGAAAGAAAAATTATTGCGCAGGCAATTAAAAACAGATTAGATGATGTAAATATTTATGAAGCTCGCGACGGTTTTGATATCTCTAATAAACTTTTAAAAAATAATATACATGTATGTATAATGGATATAATGATGCCAGTAAAAGATGGATTTGAAGTACTGCAGGAAATGAAGGATAACTTTAAATTAATGGATATACCTGTAATTGTATGTACTGGTATTTCTGATAAAGAAGGAATAGAGAGATCACTAAGTCTTGGCGCATATGATTATTTTTCAAAGCCCCTAAGTGAAGAAGTAATTAAGATAGCTCTACCGCTTAAAATCAAGAACGCAATTGATTTTATGAAAAGAAAACAGGAAATAATTCATCTAAGTTACCATGATCAGTTAACTGGATTATATAATCGCAGATTTTTTGAAGATGAGTTAAATCAACTTGACATGAAAGAAAATCTTCCATTAACGGTTGTTATGGGAGATTTAAATGGATTGAAACTCATTAATGATTCTTTTGGACATATAATGGGAGATGAGCTTATTAAAAGAGTAGGAAAAGTTATGGATTCAGTGTGTAGAACAGAAGGTATTACTGCAAGGATATCAGGTGATGAGTTTGTTATATTACTACCTAAGACCAATGAGCTTGAAGCTGAAAAAATCATTATAAGAATTAACGACATGCTGGCAGAAGAAAAGGTTGGCTCTTCTGATGTTTCAATTTCTCTTGGTTACGGATGTAAGAATAATGAAGATGAGAGAATAGATGATATAATTAAAATTGCGGAAAATAACATGTATGAGAGAAAATTATATGAAGGCCAAGATATGAGAGGAAAAACAATTAAAAATATAATGAATACATTTTATGAAAAAAATAAACTTGAAAAAGGGCATTCACTGAGAGTTTCAGAATTATGTAGAAGGATAGGGGAAGCATTGAAGCTTCCACAAAATAAGATTGATGAGCTTGTATCACTTGGAAGGTTTCATGATATAGGAAAGATTGCAGTAGATGAAAATATAATAAATAAAGCAGGGAAACTTACAGAGGATGAATGGAAAGAAATTAAGCGTCATTCAGAAATAGGATATAGAATGATTAATACAGTAGATCGTATGTCTTCTATAGCTAACTACATATTATACCATCATGAAAGATGGGATGGGACAGGATATCCTAAAGGTTTAAAAGAAGAGGAGATACCGCTTGAATCAAGAATTATTGCTGTAGTTGATGCTTATGACACAATGGTAAGTGAAAGATGCTATAAGGATGAATTAACAGAAAAAACTGCTATAGAAGAATTAAAAAATAATTCAGGAAGTCAATTTGATCCGGATTTAGTTAAGATATTTATTAACGAAGTATTAAAGTATGATTTAAATAACTAAAATAAAAAAATGACTTAATGGACTAAAAGCAAAGTTTTTTTGATAAGCTTTTAGTGTAAACAAATAAGTTATAATAATGTTTTTTATATGAAGATTTATATTTACTATAGAAATTATTTTATATAAAAATTAAATAGAATTTTAAGAAGTAATGTTTTAAACAGATTTCTAACACAACATGGTGAAAATTTAATGAAATTATGCCATGTTGTGTTATTTTTTTGTCATGCAATTTTATAATGCTTTTTAATAGTTTAAGGGATATAAGTAATAAAATTCAGAAGTTTATATAAAAGTCTAATATACAATTAATGGGAATTATTGTAAAATAAAAAGAGGATTTCGATTAATTATTAATTTATAAAATAAATTAATAACATATTTACATAGCAAGAGTTAATCAAATAAATATTATGGAGGATGAGAATTATGGATAATAGGGTTGATGAGAAAATTTTAGATTTTTTAAATGAAGCTGAGAAAAGAAAGACAAGAAAAGATATAGGCAGTGGTCCTATAAAAATAGGAGAAAGATATTATGAATTTGAGGAAAAAGATTTTTTTGAAAAAAGCTAAAGATCTATATTCCAAAGGACTTTGAGGATATGTCTTTAGAAGCAAGAAAATTTAAATATCCATCAGAAAACAGGCCTGAGATAATAAAATGCAATGAAGATGGAAGTATAACCTTTACTAAGTTTAGGTGGAAAAGAAAGTGTTGATAATTTAAGAAAAGTGAATTATGAAATTCATATAACCATTATGGCTCAAATACAAGGGACTTTATCTTAAAATAAAAGTAAAGAAAACATGTAAAATGAATTAATGAAAATATTCCATCATGCAACTAGAAAATTATGCTATAATTGATTCAGAGTATTAAATTAATATTAAATGCAGATTATTTATAGTTATGGAGAGGTAAAACTTGGATACAATATTTGATAATTTTAAGATATGGATAAAAGATAAAGAAGATAAATGGAAAGAGCGAGAGGTAGTTATAGACGAAATTAGTGAAGCAACACATGCTCATCAAATTCATGTAAAGCTACATTCACAGAGTGGGTATGGACATATTGGACTTTTTGAAAACAATAATACCTATTGGATAGAGTTTGAAGGAGTAGCAAGAAATTTTGAAATTTTTTATAAATGCATTGAGATTGGTGATAAACTTCCAAATTTTGATGAAATAGAGATTGCATATATAGGTTTTTTAATAAAAGAGAATTTATTTAACTAGCAATTTTAGCATAACAAGTAAAAATAAACATCATATTTAAATGCCACATTATTCAAAGGAATTTGTGGTGTTTTTTCAATTAAATTAGTAAAAAATAATTAATTGTTGTATAAACCACAGATTATGGATATTTTAGAGTGGGTGGTAAAGGGAAAGTATAATATTAAGATATCATATAAATAAGGAGTATAATTTATGAAGGATTATATTATAAAGGAAAGCAGTGACGATGAAGCAGAGTTAATTATAGATAATTTAGTAAGCTATAATTTATCTATAATTCCAAAGATTCAAGAAGAATCATTTATATTTATAAACAGAGTTATTAAAAATAGTGAAAATAAAATTATTGCAGGAATAAATAGTAAAATGTATTGTTGGAATTGTCTATATATAGATTCTTTATGGGTTGATGCAGATTATAGAAAATTTGGTTTTGGAACTAAACTTTTAAATGAAGTTGAAATGATAGCAAGAAAAAGAGGCGGCAGATTAATTCATTTAGATACATTTGATTTTCAAGCAAAGGATTTTTATATAAAACAAGGATATGAAGTTTTCGGTGTATTAGATAATTGCCCAGAAAATCATAGACGATATTATATGAAAAAAGACATATAATTAGTAAGAAGGTTTTTTGGAAATTGAATAATTTTAAAGTATTTGCTACAATATGATATATGGTAACATATGTATAATATAGAGAGAAGTGATGATATGAACTTTCTTCCTTCAAAAGATATCATTGTTAAAAATGCTACTGGTAAGGACTTAAAAGATATATATTTAACTTATGAGGGCTTAGAAAAGCATCCATTGAAAATACACTATATTGCTAAAGGTGGATTTCAAAAAAGAGTTTTGATTGTGAATCATTTAATAAAACCGTCAGAACTTAAATTGTTTTATTATAAAAATAATTATAAAGAAGAATTATTAGCATACGATAATTTGAATAGTCATGATTTAAGAACGTTAACTCTTAGCATAAGTTTAAAAGATGACAAACTTTTTACAAGTATAGCTTTTAACATCAAAAATTATTAATATTTAAGGAGTTATAATTTATAAAATAGTGCTATAATTAATGTACCAAAATATTATATGGCATACAAAGGAGAGTTTGTTTATGATAGTAAAAAGCGTAACATTTTACATAAAGGCAGAGCATATAAAAGAATTTATTGAGGCAACAATAGAAAATCAGAGAAATTCAATAAAAGAAGAAGGGATTACCTGCTTTGATTTTTTTCAATGCAAAGATGATCCAACGAAATTTTTACTATATGAAGGTTATAAATCTGAAGAGGATATAAATAAGCACTTAGAAACAGAACATTTTAAAAAATGGATAAATGCAGTAGAACAATGGTTTTCAAGTCCAAGAGATAGAGCCACGTATATTCCTGTTTCAAAAATAGAGAAATAAATTTTTATAAATAATACGCACGAAAAATCGCATTCATTTTCAATATGAATTTGCGATTTTTGTTGTGTTGTTTTAAGAGATTATATGGTGATAGTTTTTTACAAAATATTGTATAATATATTTATAATGGCAATTGATAAATGGATTTGTAATTTAGTATATAAGGAGGTTATTAAATGGATAATGATGAAATTAAAATAACGAATAAAGACTTGATTAAACCTAAGCATAAAAATGAACATAAAGCTTATGAATATTATAAGTATGAGGTAGTAAAGCCTAAAAAAGATGGCAAGTGTCAGGTATCCATTTATGAAATACCACCTCGAAAAGCATCTTACCCATATCATTATCATCTTAAAAATGAAGAAACTTTTTATATCATAAGTGGAAGTGGAATTTTAGAAACACCTAATGGTAATAAAACAATTTCAGCAGGAGATATTATATTTTGTCCAACATTGGAAAAAGGGAGTCATAAAATAATAAATTCTTCACATGATGAGATGCTTGTATATTTAGATTTTGATACAGTAAATTATCCAGACATAGCATATTATCCAAATTCTGATAAGGTGGGTATAATTTTAAATGATGAGCCTAATAAATTTTATAAAAATAGTGAAAATGTAGACTACTATGATGGAGAATAAATAAAGGGGAAAACAATGGTGTTCAAAAGAAATGATATTAAATAAAGCTACTCTTATTAATGAGTAGTTTTATTTAATTGTATGGGAGTTTTGAATATATAAATGTTCATTTCCCCACTGCTGTATTGATAACATTATTGGTTTTAGACTTTTGCCGTGCTTAGTTAGTGAATATTCTACTTTAGGAGGAATCTCCATGTATACTTTTCTGTTAACAATGTTGTAGCTTTCAAATTTTTTTAACTGCTGAATTAGCATTTTTTCTGTGATTCCAGGTATTTTATCTCTAATTTGTCCAAAGCGTAGAGGGGAATCTTGTAAGGTCCATAAAACCCACATACTCCATTTTCCACTTATTAATTCGATTGTAAAATCTATAGGACAATTATATAATTTTTGATTAGTTTCTGACATAAATACACCTTCTATTCATATTTTATACACTTACCTTTTACATAGTATTATACAAAAAAGTAGGTACTTGTACACTGTATATCATTAATATAGAATAATTATATAAATTTGTAAATGCTAGGGGGATGTATAATGGAAAAAATCAGAATGGGAAGTAAAGGATATCTTTATCCAAATCCTATAGTGCTTGTTGGCACAAAGGTTAATGGAAAACCAAATTATTTAAATGTTTCATATTGCGGTATAGTCAATAGAATTCCGGCTATGATTTCAATATCTCTTAATAGGTCTCATTATAGTTGGGATGGAATTAAGCAGAATAAAACTTTCAGTATTAATATCCCATCCTTAGAAATGCTGGAAATTACAGATTATTGTGGTATTGTATCTGGAAAAGATGTTGATAAATCGAAATTTTTTAATACTTTTTATGGAGAGCTTAAAGATGCTCCAATGATACAAGAGTGCCCTATTAATATGGAATGCAAGGTTGTTCAAGAATTAGATTTAGGTGGTACTAACATAATTATAATAGGTGAAGTAATTGAGACGTATTCGGAGGAAAAATATCTTATAAATAATATTCCAAATTTAAAAAAGATTAATCCGATTTTACTTTCTATAGATGAATTTAACTATTATAGTGTTGGAGAGAAAGTAGGCAAAGCCTGGGATGCTGGCAAGGATATTAAGAATTAACTTAAAGTTCAACGTGATGTTAAATTTGTAGATGAAGGTTCCATTATTACATCAGGTGGTATATCGGCTGGAATTAATATGTCATTTCATATAATACAAAGACTTTTGGGAGTAGAAGTAGCTAAGGCTACTTCTAGAAGAATGGAGTATGATATTGAATTATAAGATCGTTTTATATGCAATCAGGATTTTTATTATTAGATAATTTTTTATATGTATCAAGTTTATACTTTACATTTTGGTCATAATCAAATTTAAAATAACATGTATATATACAATCTAAAACATATAATAAAGATAACCTTGTTGAAAAAGATGAAATTTTATTAAAATGGTTTTCATTTGAACTTAAGTACAAATGATAATTAGCATACTTAATGAGTGGATTTTCATTGGTAGAGGAAATTAAAATAATTGGAGTTTTATTCTTTTTTAATATATCAGCTATTTCTTTTATTATTATTCCTCTAGCTTCAAAGGATACTATTATAGCAATATGATCTTTATCGCTTGTTGATGCTGTTAATCGTTGATAATACTCTTCTATAGGGATATTAATAAAGGTTCCTATTTCCTGCATTTGGAATTTAAAGTTCTCTGCAAAATAAAGATTTCCAGCAGATGTATAAAAGTCAATGTGCTGTGCTTTTTTTAAAACGTTAGATATCAGTCTTAACTGCTCTAAATCTATTAAATTTAAAGAAGATACTAGAGTTTGCTCATATAATTCTTTTAATTTTAGTACAATTTGATATTGTGTTTCATTTTGCTTAAAAGGATAATTATAATCTATTGAATTATTTTCTTTTAAATATTCATTAATAGACATAGATATTTGTACTTTTAATTCTGATAGTCCTGATAAATCTAATTTTTGACAAAGTCTATAAATAGTTGAGGTTGAGATAAAGCAAGTGTCACTAATTTCAAGAGCACTCATTTTTACAAAAATTTCAGGATTATCGACCATATACTTAACTAATGTTTTTTCATTTTCAGTTAAGTTGGTTAGTTTATTCAATTTACTAAAAATGTTCATGAAGATCACCTCATGAACATTATACAATAATTTACTCTGTTATTTCTATTCGATTTCCATCAGGATCTAAAATACAGCTCTCGTAATAACCATCTCCAGTGTTACGAGGTTCACTAACTATCTTGTATCCAGCATTTTTTAATGTGTCAGTGAGTTTATTAACTTTTTCAATACTGCCTACTGAAATAGCGAGGTGAATTAAACCTATATATTGATCAATAGTATTATTTAGGCATGAAGGAATAGATGGCATCTGCATAAGCTCAAGTCTGGCACCTGATTCAAAGCTAAGAAAATATGATTCGAAGTTTTTCTTTGGGTTTATATACTTTTCCTCAGCAATACCATCAAAATAATCCATATAAAATTTTTTTAATTTCTCTATATCTGTAGTCCATATAGCTACGTGCTCGATTTTCATATTAACACATCCTTAATTTTAAAATATAGTATTTATGTACTTGCTTAATGTATAAGCAATACCATCCTCTTCATTAGATAGAGTTATTTCATTAGCTACAGCTTTTAACTCATCTACGGCATTTTCCATTGCTACACCAATGCCAGCATATTTAACCATTGAGGCATCATTCTGTCCATCTCCGAAAGCAATCATTTCTTCTTTTTTATATCCCATAGGAATTAGTACTGTATCGAGTGCTTTAGCTTTATCAATACCTTTAGCTGTAAATTCGAAATAAAAAGGAGCTGTAAACATGCAGCTTAAGTTGTCTTTAAATGGTTCCATCATTTCTTTATAATGAGCTTGTAAATATTCAGGATCTCCTGCAGTTAAAATTTTATTTAATCGATAGTCAGCAAAGGCTGTTAAATCATCCTTTTCACATAATTTAAATTTGCCTCCACGAGATTCATATTGAATTATATTAAAGGGTTTACCATTGTAATTTATTTCATTACTAAAAACATTATTAACATACATATAGTCATCTTTATCTATCATTGGTTTAACTTTAAATTTTTTCATATGTTCAAGTACAGCTTGTCCTTGCTCAACACTCATGGTTTCATTGAATAAAACTTTCTTCGTCTGACAGTCAACAACCTTAGACCCGTTAAATGAAATTAAAAGTCCATGATTTTCATTCATTTTTAATTCCATAGCAAAATCCATTAGGCCAGAAGTAGGTCTTCCAGATGCCAAAATTAATATAACACCATTTTCTTGAGCTTCAATTAAAACATCTTTAGTCTCTTTAGTAATTACTTTTTTATTATTAGTTAATGTACCATCCACATCCATAATAATTACTTTTATATTACGCATATATATCCCACCTTTATTTAATTATACGGACATTACTTTTATGAATAAAGAAGGTAAGGAAAAGATGAAGAATATTTATCAAAAATAATAAAATTTAATGAATAATAGATGAAACATTTCTATCATTTATTATTCATTAAATTCTTTATTATGTAACAAAAAGTATGTAATAAAAGTGATATTTCTATGTTAAATAATACAAAATTTGATAGATGTGATATAATTGGAATATAATTCAAAATGCTATTGAAGTTATATAAAAAATGTAAAATATTATTAGGAAAATACTTCAAAGTAATATGAATTAATATTATATTTAATTATAAAATTTTAGGGAGAATTATTATGAGGAATGCTAAAAAAATATATTTAGGCGCAGTTTTAGGAATAATTGTTATAGGAGCAAGCTTATTTTGGAATTTGCCAGCTTATGCAAGTAATATAATAAATGTTAGTGATTCTGGAACTTCTTTATCAAATGCATTAGCTTCAGCAAAGCCTGGAGATATTATTAATATTATTGGAACTATAAAATCAGAAGCTGTGGAGGTACCTGCAGGAGTGACAATAACAGGAAAATCAGGTAATGGGAAAATAGACTTCTCTTCAACAGCTAGCTATTATTCTGGAAGAGGAATTTCAATTAAGACTGATGGCTCTACAATTACGGACTTGGATATTTATGGAGCTACAGATAATGGGATTTACATTGAAGGTTCAGATAATAAGCTTATAAATTTAAAAGTTCATAATAACAAAAATTCGGGAGTACAATTAACAAAAGGAGCAACCAATAATACATTGACTAGCGTTTATTCATATAGCAATGTAGATATAGAAAGAAATAGTGCTGATGGATTTGCAATCATATACAATGTAGGTCCATTAAATAAATTAATAGATTGCACAGCTGAGGAAAATGCAGATGATGGTTATGATTTAACTTGTGCAGACGCTGGAATAGTATTTATAAGATGTAATTCCATAAATAATGGAGTTTCAAATGGAATAAAAGGTGAGGGCGATGGATTTAAGCTTGGAGATATAGGAAAAAATAGTATAAATGATGACGGGGAACTATGCTTACAACCATCAAGACATATACTTATAGATTGCACTGCAGAAGGAAATACAGAAGTTGGGTTCGATGGAAGGTGGCAGACGGGAGAGACAACAATGACAAGATGCATTAGCAGAAAAAATGATCAAGGTAATTATAGATTTCCTAATGATAATGTTGTAATAAATTAATTTATTACTATTACAATGCATTGTTTCAATCAAAAAGGCTTGTTTAGGAATATAGATATGCGAATTTCATATTAAAATAGGGAGAAGATATGTATGAATAAAAAATTTAAGGTTATAATGAGAGTTATGCTTGTACTAGGAATACTTTTTACTATAGAGTTATTAGAAGCAAAGTATATCGAATTATTTACTACAGAAGCGTATGCTTCATCAGATGCTGCTGATAAGTTAAGCAGTTTAGAATTAGAAGCTTCGGATGGAAATAGCTTGAATCTCTATGAAGATATTGGCTATGAGGATAAGTTATCGCATAACTTATATGTTGGAGATATATATTTTGCAAAGACTTCAGAGGATGATATTAAAATAAATAGTATAAGCGGAGTAAATAGTGATAATGTAAGAATTTTTATAGGAGACTCTGATAAAGCATATAAAGTAGGTGACAATCTTAGTCTTTCGAAAGGGACAATAACTATATTAAATGTAAGAGTATATGAAGAAGAGTACAATAAAGATAAGTGTTATTCAACCTCTACTTATAACCCATATATGATTATTGTAAAAAATACTGCTGAAGTGGGAGAATAAGATAGTTAATTTATGCTAATAAAATTTATTGATAAAATGTAGGAATAGTCTTAGCCATGGAATTATGATTTTAAGGTATATTAAGAATATCATCTATTACTAGGTGGTATTTTCATTTACTAATATTAACTCACTTATATATAACGGTAATATTGAATAATTTTAAGTTTCTATTTTCTTTATTCCAATATAATTACTTAGAATGTTTTTGCTTGTTAGTATCTTTATTTTTATAATTATTAATATCTGATAATGAATTTTGCTCAGAATCTAAACTGTACTCACTAATTTTTTTTATATTATTTTCCATGTTTTTTTGTAACTTAGCTAGTCTTTGAGCACTTTCCTGTTTAAATTCATTTATTTTATCTATGGTTTTATATAATGAACGATATCCACCCAATAAAGAGTCTAATGCACCTAACTCGCCTTTAATATCATCACTTACTGTATTACTTGACATAACTTTATCGATGTCTAGAGGAGTATTATCGCCCATATATTGAGAAAAAGTTTCCTTTTTATCATCACCTTCACTGTAATATTGTTTTAAAGAATTACTTGCACTGTGTATAATGCTATATTCTAAATTGCTAATATTATTTGAAACATAATTAAAATCCATTGTTCTTGTTACAGCATCTACATTACCCAATACTATATCATTTAATCCTTGAGAATAACCAAGACCAACTGATAATTGATCTGAATATTTACTACATATGTCTTTAATATTATCTATATATTCTTGTTTTTCTTTTTCTAATTGTGCACTTTTTTTCATATCTTCAACTTTGGTTTTGTTTATAATATCGTTCATTTGATTTTTAGCATTTAAAATATTTGTCATGGTATTGGCAGCAGAATTTTCTTTTTTTTTCTTAAGATTTAATGATAAAACATTATTACTTTTTTTGGTAAAAAAATTATTAGTAGCCATCAATGTGTTTATAGAACTATTCTTTATCTTCATGTTTCCATCCCCTAACTCATTATCCTTATATTGTATTTTCGTATTATATTAAATTTACTTTAGTTGGTAATTAGTTTATATAATCTAGGAGATATTGATAATAATCAAATGATAAGAAGATATTAAAAACATTTACAATTGACAAATAACTGACAAAATCTAATGATAATATTTGTATTAGAAGGAATAATTCTTGTCAATAATATTATCAAGAATACATTCTTTTAACAATCTAATGATAACGTTTAAAAGTAATAAAAAATTAATTATTTTAGTATAAAAATCACAAGAAATTAGTAATATCATATTATATGTAAAAGAGGTGAGAAAGAAATGGGAAATATAATGAAAATTAATATGTATGTGGAACTGAAAAGAAAAAAGGATACCAGGCTGGATTTAAAAACAATAGAGGAATTTATTCAAGAATATAATAGTTGGATAAAGAAAAACAATAGAGAGGATAAAATAGAGAATTATGAAAGGTTTTTACGTGTATAATAAAAAATAAGGGTAAATTGAGTATAAATACTTAATTTGCCCTTTATTTTTTAAGTAAAAATAATTGATTATAAAAACATATTTAATAATAATTTTTATTGGTTGTCATATAACTTTTGAGGATTAATTTAGAAAATATTATTTTATGTTACATAAATTGAAATAATATTATAAATATGATATCATAGGAATACTATTGCTTAAGTGGAAATTTATAAAATTAAGGGGAGATTTTATGATTAACAGGGGAGAATTAAAGAGACATGCTAAAGAGATGCTGAGAGGAAAATGGGGATTAGCTGTTGGCAGTATTATAGTTATCTTTTTAATACAAATTTTATTTAACGTTATTTCAAGTTTTACTAAAGAAAATACAATAATATTTATAATTTTGACTTTAGTGTCAATGGTGATTAGTTCGGCATTAAGTGTTGGAATGTTTACCTTATCATTAAATTATGCCAATGATGATAAACAGCCAGCATTTTTAGATATATTTTCGGGATTTAAAGTTGTACATAAAGTAATAGGATTAAGTTTATTGCTCAGTATAATTATATTCATAGGAATGATTTTATTGATAGTTCCAGGTATTGTATTCAGCTTCATGTTTTCGCAAGCTTATTACGTTTTAGCTGATGATAACAGTAAATCTATTATTCAATGTTTGAAAGAGAGCGCAGCTATGATGAAAGGATATAAGTTCCAATATTTTATGCTTTCTTTAAGTTTTCTAGGATGGGTATTATTGGGTATAATTCCATTAGGAATCGGATTATTATGGGTAATGCCATATATGAATGTGACAGTTGCTTCATTCTATTTGACGGTTAAAAAAAATTACTATAAATCTAATATTGAATAAAAGAATAAATTTAAAACTATTTTTATAGAATATTAAAAATAAAGTAAGAAAATATCCATAAAGCAATAGTAAAAAATATATAAGAAACCTCTGATTTTTCAGAGGTCTTTTTAGTTGAATGTTAATTGTACGAGAAGTTTTGCTAGATAATATCATGGTAAATTTGATTCGCTCTTATTTTTTATTAAAAATGTATATTGCGTGAAAGTGCCATTTTAGAGCTTGAAACAACATAATTTTCCAAAGGTAACATGATATAATAATCATGATAGTATGATTTCTAATAAATGATAATTAAAGGCGCCGATTACCATATTAAAAATTATATTATTAAAAATATTGTTAAGTAAGGAGAGATAAAAATGAAAGTAAAGAAAATTTTAACCACTTTAATGTTAACGATAACAGTAATTGGAGGTGGTGCATTTGGAACCATAACACCAGCATTTGCAGCAACAAATTATTATGTATCTACAAGTGGAAGTGATTCTAATTCGGGTACATCCTCCTCCTCTCCATTTAAAACACTAGCAAAAGCAGTATCAAGTGCATCATCCGGTTCAACAATTTATGTAGCTAGTGGTACCTATAATGTTACATCTACTATTAAGCTATCAAAATCTAATTCTTCTGTTTCACCTATTAAAATTGTAGCACAAAGTGGAGAACCAGTAATAGATTTTAGTGGACAAAGCTACTCAGATTCAAATAGGGGATTTCAAATTTCAGGAAGTTATTACACAATACAAGATCTTAAGATTGTAGGTGCAGGAGATAATGGTATATATATTACTGGAGACCATAATACTGTAAAGTCATGTGATATCACAAAGTGCAGAGATACTGGACTTCAAATTAGTAATGGAGGCTCGAACACTTATGTTTATGATGTAAATTCAACCTATAATTATGATCCTAAAACAAGTGGTGAAAATGCAGATGGATTTGCAGCTAAATTAAGTATCGGTACAGGAAATGTTTTTGAAAAATGTAATGCAGATTATAATTCAGATGACGGATTTGATCTTTATGATGCAGGTAATATAGTAAAATTTTATAACTGTGAAGCATCTCATAATGGTGTAGATGAAGGAAATGGTAATGGATTTAAAGTTGGTGGAAATTACTCGGCAGATAATCATTACCTTGAAAATTGTACGTCTACAGCTAATAAGCTTCGGGGATTTGATCAAAATAATAATACTGGTGCACTTACTTTAATAAACTGCACAGGAAATGGGAACTATTCAAATTTCTATTTTAAAACAGCACCAAAATCAGGAAAACACGTATTCACAGGATGTATTTCGAAAAACGGAAAAGATAAAGACTATATTACAGGTGCAACTGTAACTAATTGTTCATTTAATCAATAATTGTTAACGTGTGTTAAGAAATTTAAAAAATAAACTCATTCTTATCTTATGTATTAAAAAATATAATTAAGATTATTCTTAAGATATTCAAAAGAAGATAATAGTTGAGCATATTTTTAAGTTGTATATTAAAGGTTTACAATAAGATTGTGATAAAGGGAGAGATCATTATGAGTAAAAAAATTAAAATGATGGCATTTGCCGTAGGTGCGTTATTATCAATTTCAAGCTTATCTTTCACAGGAGTGCAAGCTAGCGCAACTTCAATAAGTGATATTTCAAGTATTACAACTTCAACAACTAGTGCACAAGTTCAATTAGCAGATGATAAGAGTAACATTAATGCAGCAAGTTTAAGCTCAACAGGAATGTATACTAACTTAGTTAGTGCAGCAGATAGTTCTTTCACAAATGCAGTTTATGTAGCTTCAAACGGTTCTTCTAGCAATAGTGGTACTTCCAGCAGTCCTTTAGATTTGGCAACAGCCTTACAAAAAATAGCCAATGGACAAGCGAAGGTGATTTTACTACAATCAGGAACCTATAAGTTTAATAGTCAATTTACTATTTCAGCTAGTGGAACTGCAAGTGATTACAATATATTAAAGGCTTGCAAAGGTGCAAGTGTAATATTAGATTTTTCAGGAGAAGCATATAATTCTAGTGACACTTCTAAAAATGATAGAGGTATACAACTTAATGGAAGTTACTGGTATATTGGGGGCGTAACAATAAAGGGTGCAGCAGATAATGGAATGATGTTATCAGGTAAGCATAATGTTTTAGAGAGATGTATATTCGATAGCAATAAGGATTCAGGGTTACAAATCAGCAGAAGCAGTTCGTCTGTAACTAATTTCAATGATTTTCCAAGTGATAACGATATAATAAATTGTACTTCAAAAGATAACTGTGATCCAGCAACCTATGAAAATGCAGATGGTTTTGCAGCCAAATTAACTTGCGGAAATGGAAACGTGTTCGATGGATGTATTTCTTATAATAATAGTGATGATGGCTGGGATTTATATGCAAAAACAGATACAGGTTCTATAGGTGTGGTTACAATCAGAAATTGTATTTCTATGAGAAATGGTAAAACAGAAGATGGAACTACTAAGTCAAGCTGCGACGGTAACGGATTTAAATTAGGAGGCTCTGGAGTTCCAACAGCTCATATAGCTACAAATTGTTTAGCGATACAGAACTTACACCATGGTTTTACAGATAATGATAATCCTGCTGCACTTCAATTAACTAATTGTACTGCTTTTGATAATAACCAAGGCGGCAGTAAGAATAATTTCAGCTTATATCGCTGTGATGGTGCTAATTTATCTAATTCCATTTCGTATACAACAAACAAGACTTCTGATAAGCTTCAAAATTTAACTGCTGATCATATTGTATATACAAATAGCAGTAAATGGTATAAAGTAACTAACAGTCAAGCTATGGATACAAGTGATTCTTCTAAAAGAGGAGAAGTTATCTCAACAGGAACATCAGCTTCTGATTTTACAAATGCAACTATACCATCTGTAGGAACAAACTTTGACCAGTTATGGAGAAATAGTGATGGAACTTTAAACACAAAGGGTGTGGCTATAGTATCTTCATCAAGCCAGTTTGGGACTTTTTCAACAGATGGAGGAATAATAGGAGCAAGATTTTCTGATAATAATAAAGCTGCAGAGCTTGAAATAGAGTAAGTTAGTATAATTTAATTTTGATATTTATAGATTTCCATTTAAGCTTGTTCAAGTGATTTGTGGTGAGCATTTTGAACAAGCTTTTTTTAAAATTCTAAATTTGAAAAAACTAAGAATAAATTATATATTTATATGCAACATAACATTACAGATATAATTAAAATAATTGTATGAATTGTGGGTGTTATAATGAAAATACTAAGAAAAATAATTACATTGATTTTGGTCATTCTAGCTATTTTTACATTAATAAACTCTACCAAAGTTAAAACATTTACTGACTCAAGCTTAAGAGATAGCAATGGGAAGACAGTTAATACTGCGGTTATATTTTTTAGAACTGATGATCCATATACGATGAGGGTCGCAGAAAGCCTAGAAAATATTGAAAAAGAGAATAAGAATAACATTAAATTTACCTTTTTTAATCCGCAAAATAATATAGCTATACAAAATGAAATGATAGATTCTGCTGTTCAAGGTAACTATGATTTACTTATATTATATTTAGCAAAAAAAGAAAAAAACATTGTAGAAGATGTGATTCTCAGAGCTAAGGGAAAAAACATTCCGTTAATATTGATGAATATTCCTTCAGAAGTAGTATCACAAGTTTCTAAACTTTATAGTAAAGCTGCTTTTGTAACACCAGATTCTAAGCAGGCAGGGATTGCTCAAGGGAAAATTATTGTTGATTTATGGAATAATAAGAAGAAGATAATAGATAAAAATGGTGATAATATACTACAATATATCATGCTAGAAGGACCATCTGATGATCCTCAAGTAATTGATAGAACTAAATATTCAATTTCAACTATTAATGATGCAGGAATAAAAAAAGAACAGCTTGCACTTGTAAATGATAACTGGTCAAGAGATTTAGCTAAAAATTCTATTGATAACCTGTTTCTTAAATTTGATGGAAGCATTGAGGCAATAATCGCCAATAATGATGCAATGGCATTAGGGGCTATAGATGCACTGCAAAAATATGGATACAATAGTGGTGACAAACTTAAGAATATAGTAATTGTAGGAATAGATGGATTACCTGAAGCAAAAGATTTAATTGATAAAGGTTTTATGACTGGGACTGTTATTCAAGATCAAGATGTTGCTGCTAAATTACTTTATACTGTGGGCATGAATTTAGCTAATAACTTAAATCCAATAGAAAATACAAGTTATAAGGTCATTGGCGATGAAATTATAATTCCATATCCTTATGATACATACACAGGAAAAACAAACAATTCATAAGTTAGTAAGCTGAGTTTTTAGAATTTGGAAAAGCTCAGCTTACTAGCTATATAATTGAAGATTTAATTATAATCAAGATTTTTCTTTATTTTAGTAATACCCATTCTGTTAACAAAGTCATTAAAGGTTTCATTTTCTAACTTATTTTCTTTAAAGAGCAGTATTATATTTTCAAGAACTATATGGGCATCACTTGATTTAATGCGTAAATTTAAGTTTTCTGAAAACTTTCCGTTGTCATTAAGAGTACCGCCAAGCCATATGGTAAAAGCTTCTTCAGAGCTTTCTTCAGTCTTTATAATTGCACCTTGAAGACTTATATCAGCTATATGCTTTTGTCCACAAGAGTTTGGACATCCGGTAAAATGAATACGGATTGGCGTATCAAGTTTAATTTTAGAGTCAAGATATCCAATGACCTTTTTTGCTCTTTCTTTTGTCTCAACTATAGCTAAATTACAGAATTCTTTACCAGTACAAGAAACTGTATATCCAATAAAGTCTTTTGGAGTTGGGGATAAATGTTTGAACACATCTTTTTTTAATAAGTAAGGCACATCTTTATCATTTATACCTGTAATAATTAAGTTTTGTGATAATGTAGTTCGTATTTTACTATCTCCGTATTTTTCGGATATATCGGAAAGTTCAAGGAGTTCATCACTAGTGATTTCACCTAATGGCAGATTAACTCCAATATAACTTTTATCTTTTTGTTTTTGTGGATGTACTCCAAAATAATAAGCAGAATTCCAGGAAGATAATTTATCTTCACCACTATTTGGCATGACTCCAATGATTTCTATTAATTTAGCTAGAAATTTTTCTACTCCCCAGTCTGCTACTAAGAATTTTAAGCGTGCACGAGTACGTTTTTCTCTATATCCATAGTCTCTGAAAATAGTACACACACCTATGGTAACCTTAAGCACATCTTCAGGTTTTACAAAGATATCAAGCTTTTGTGCTAAATGAGGAGTAGCTGAAAGTCCTCCGCCAACCCATACGTGAAAACCAATTACTTTATTGCCATCAATATTTTTAATTGCTGGAGTGAAAGCAAGGTCATTAATTTGGGCATGAGCTGCATTATGTATGCTGGAAGATATTGAGATTTTAAATTTTCTTGGTAAATTAGAAAAATCTTTGTTTAATAAAAAGAAGTTATTAACTTCTTCAATAATTTCAGTTGTATCTATAAGTTCATCCTTATCAATTCCAGCAAGTGGATTACCAACTATTGTTCTAGGACAGTCACCACAAGCCTCAAAAGAACTTAAACCACATTCCTCTAGTTTTTTAAAGATTACAGGTAAATCTTTAACTTCAACCCAGTGAAATTGAACAGCACCTCTTGTGGTCACATTTGCAATTCCACGTCCATAATACTTAGCAATTTCTGCTAAAACCTTTGACTGCTCAGAACTCATAATTCCAGAATTTATACGTACTCTCATCATAAAATATCCTTCTTTTGGCTTTTGTTCGTAAACTCCAGCCCATTTAAATCTATTCATATCATCAGAAGTTATGGAATTATATCCTTCCGTTGAATATTTTTCTACAATTGTTTCAATTACATCTAAACCATCTTTTTCAAGCTTTATATGTTCGACTTCATTTAATTTTTGATCTTTAGTCCAAATTGCTTCATAAGACATTTTATGCCCTCCTTATCTTATAGTTCATTTTTCATATATCTGTAGCCTTTGTTAATTCCATCTCCAAGATATAAGAGATTATCAAATTTTGGAAGGTTTAATCTCTCATCAGCATTTAAATATTCATTTGAAATAAGTCTGCCTTTAATAGTTCCTAAAATATTAGTTATACCTTTATAAGCATCTTTTTCAATAATATCAGTTAAAGTGCATTCTATAGCAATTGGACATTCTTCGATTATAGGCGCATTTACAATTGAAGATTTAACTGGTGTTAAGTTAATAGCATCAAACTTTTGAATTTCATGGCCAGACTTAGTGCCGCAAAAACTAACTTCTTTTCTAAGTGAACTGTCAGGGATATTAATTACGAAATCGCGAACTTTTTTAATTTGATTTATTGCATATCCCTTGCTGCTGAAGCCAAGAACCACCATATCCTTAAGGGTATAAGAAGATGAAAGTGTAGTTATATTTGGAACACCATTTTTATCATAAAAACTTATAAGAATTACAGGAAATCCGTAATACATTTTTTCATAATTAACATTTATTTTTTTCATTTTTAGATTCCTCCTAAAAATTTTGCATTTAAGCAAATTAATTTATTTAACTATTTAACTTTATAATATAAAAGGTTAAAGTGCCGTGATATAAATCACTTAATTATCAGCTTATAGTGAAAAGCTTGTATAAAAATATATTTTATTAAAATGTATTAAAAAGAATTATGTTAATAAAAATGCAAATAATAATAAAAATCGACATAATTGAATGAAGGAGTGAGTTTTATGAAAATAGAAAAAATATTAGAAAAGATAGCATACAGTGAAGAAAAATTTACCAAGAGGGTTTTATTTAATGAAGATAGAGTTCTTAATTTTGTTTTGAATTTCAAGCCAGGACAAGGAGTCCCACCCCATAATCATGAACAAAGTGATTTGATTGTTCATGTTCTTGTAGGTGAAGGAGAATTAGGTGTCGATGGTAATTTGCATAAAATTGTTCAAGGCGATGTTATACATTGCAAAGGGACAGAAGTCTTTAGCTTGAAAAACACTGGAGATAAAGATATGTCATGCTTTGTAATACTTGCTCCAAATCCATCTGCAATTTATTCAAAGGAAGTATAGAAATTAATATTCCTATTAAAAGAACCTTATAAGATTAAGCAAAAAGCTGTTTAACTCTTATAGGGTTCATTTGATGTTCGTAATACTAATGTTTTTGGTGGAAATATAATTTTTATGCGTAATTTTACCATTATTTGATTCTAATCACATTTTATTAAAAACAATAAAGCTATAATTAGGTCAAAGGATAAATAAAAATAAATTTTATAAATGAGCAGTGAAATTTAGGAGGAGTTAGCATGAAAATTATTTATTTTAGTCAAACAGAAAATACAGAGAAAATGGCAGGATTAATTTTAGAAGGTATTGAATCAGAGGGGAAAGAAGCTGAATTAGTGGAAGTATCAGGTGTATCACTTGAAGATGCGAAAAATGAAGAAATTCTTATTTGGGGCTGTTCAGCTTATGGAGCTGAGGAACTAGATGAAACTGAGATGGAACCTTTTGTTAAATCATTAGAAGAAAATATACAAGGTAAAAAGGTTGCACTTTTTGGTTCATGGGGATGGGGCAATGGTGAATGGATGAAAAAATTGGAAAAGAGAATGGAGTCATATGGAGCTTTATTAATAAGTGAAGGCTTAACAGTACAGGAATCCCCTGAAGGTGAAGATGAAGGTAAATGCATAAGTTTTGGAAGGTTAATAGCAAAATTTAAATAGAATTTAGATAATATTTTAATTTATTAAATGTTAACAACAGCCATGAAAATAAATATACATGGCTGTTTATAGTTGATGTAATATTTAATGAAATTTATTGTTGTAACTTATGATACATACTTTTTTATGAGTTATGAATATTATATATGTAAATAATAATGGAGGAATCTTTATGAAGAAATATGAAGTGCAAAGAAGCTTTTTAAAATCTAATTTTAGGAAGTTTAAAAATATAAAAACTGATAAGATGAAAGGAATACCACAGCCATCTGCTGTTAAACCTTATGATTCATGCTCTAATATTATTGATCTTCCAACTATCAATGAAAAAGTTGTGGAAGACTCTAATATTTATGATTGCATAAAGAAAAGAAGAAGTACAAGATTTAGGGGATTAAAGAAGGAGTATATAGGTACCTTCCAGTAGAACATAAATTATTATTCATGTTTAAATTAGATGAAATAGATGATAAAATAGATGAAATTACTTTAGAACAGCCATTTGTTCCGAATTTCGCAAAGAAAGCCGCAGTATTATTTGCATGGAGCACAACACCATATCGTTCAGAATGGAAGTATGATATTACGGCTCATAAAAAGATCTTAATAGATGTTGGCCATGTATGTCAGAATCTTTACCTAGCAAGTGAATCTATTGAAGCAGGCACATGTGCTATAGGTATATATGATCAGAATATGATAGATACACTTTTAGGCTTAGATGGTGACGAAGAATTTATAATATATCTTGCAGCTGTTGGTAAAAAACGAGAATAAAAGAATAACAAATTTTAAAATTTGACTGAAATTACATTATATTTAAATAAAATAACTTAAAATAATCTTACAGAGAGTAAACAATGTCTTAGAAATTTTACTGATAAGATAATAGAAATATAAATGAATTAAATTTATAGCTTAACAGAAAATACTAATGATTTAAAAGATTGAGATATGCAAGGAAATAATCTTGTTTAAATTACTATTAATATAAATTCAGATAGGAGGAATGGAAAATGAACACTACAAAAATTAAAGAGTTAACTGATGTTTTAGAAAAGTTAAATAAGGATGGAGTAACAGAAGATTTAAGGAAAGAAGTTTTAGATATAGTTTCATATATAAATCCAATTGAACTATCAATTGCAGAGCAAAATTTAATAGAAAAAGGAATGAACCCTCAAGATTTAAGGCATCTTTGTGATATTCACATGGAAGTATTAAAGGATGAACTTGATAAAATTAAAACAAAAATTGGATCAGGGCATGTTGTGGACACGTTTATTGCGGAACATGAAAAAATTCTTGGATTTTTAACTGAACTTGAGGAAATTAATTCTAGAATTCAAAAGTCTGAAAGCTATGATAGCTGCATAAAAGAATTTGAAGAATTGAAAACTGTTATTGATAATATCCTAGATGCAGAAAAGCATCATCTAAGAGAAGAAAAGGTATTGTTCGGTGAGATGGAAGAGAGAGAAATTACAGGGCCAACTAGAATAATGAGAATGGAACATGATGATTTAAGAGCGAAGAAGAAATTTTTAAAACAAATAGCAGAGGATGCTTCTAAATTAGATTTTAAGGAAGTAAAAGAAAAAGTTGATGATACAGCAAAATACATAGTATTTAACTTAAGAGATCACATATTTAAAGAAAATTATATTTTATATCCAACAGCAATAGAAGCCATAAAAGACAATGAAATATGGAATGATATGAAGAGAAGATGCGATGAAATAGGATATTGTGGTTTTACACCTGAAATGTAATGACTTATAAATTAAAAAACAAAATATTACATAGCAAAATACAGGAAGATTTTCTGTTATTAAAAATGCTATACTCCTCATATGAAATAAATTTGCGTATGAGGAGTTGTTTGCAATTATGAGTAAAATTGGAATTATAAATTGTTATACAGTTATTATTTTCTGGAGGTGCTAATATGAAAAATAATGGTATGATACTTGATGAGGAAAAGTGGAAAGCGACAATAGATTGTGATAAGCAATATGATGGTTTGTTTTACTATGCAGTAAAGACAACTGGCATTGTATGTAAACCATCTTGCAGAGCTAAAGCTCCATTAAGAGAAAATACATTGTTTTTTAATAATATTAGTGATGCTTTAGGAGAAGGATTCAGGCCCTGTAAGTTATGTAGACCAGATATAATTGAGTATAATTATGAACCCAATAAAGAATTAGTTGAAAGTGTAAAGGAAAAATTAAATAAAAACTATAATGGCAACATTGACCTTAAAGCTATTTCCTATGAAATTGGTATTAGTACAAGTCATTTAACAAGATTATTTAAAGAATTTTATGGAATTTCTCCAATGCGTTATATTGTTAAATTAAGAGTAGTTAAAGCAGCTGAATTGCTTGAGAGGTCAGATACAAGCATTCTTGAAATTGCTTATGCAACTGGCTTTAAAAGTTTATCTAACTTTTATAAATTTTTTAAAAAGCAGACAGGTTATACGCCAAATGAGTACAGAAGAGATGGAGGTGGCTTATAGTGTATATATATTTTTATAAAACAAGTATTGGTAAAATTGGTATAAGTGAAAGGAATGGAAAAGTTACTAATTTGTATTTAAAAAATGACAAACTACCTCAAAATATTCAAGTGCATGAACCGCCGATACTAAAAGCAGCAGCTAATCAACTTGAAATGTACCTTTCTGGTAAGCTAAAAGAATTTTCTATACCCCTTGAACCTGATGGAACAGCCTTTATGAAAGAAGTTTGGATAAGTCTTTCTGAGATACAATATGGTAAAACAGTAAGCTACAAGGATATAGCAGTGAAAATAGGCAGACCTAATGCTGCACGTGCTGTAGGACTTGCAAACAATCGAAATACGATTCCAATATTTATTCCATGTCATCGTGTCATAGGTATAAATAAATCACTAACAGGCTATCGTGGAGGAATTGAGTTAAAAAAGAAACTACTTGAAATGGAGAATAAAAAGATATGGAGTTTTTTGAATATGGACAAAAAGAGATAGAATATTTAAAAAGTAAGGATAAAAAACTTGGGGCAGCCATTGATAAGATTGGTATGATAAAACGTGAGATTAATCCAGAACTATTTACTGCACTTGTTTCAAGCATTGTCAGTCAGCAGATTTCAAAGAAGGCAGCAGAAACTGTATGGAATAGACTGTGTAGTCTACTTGGAAACATTACGCCAGAGAGTATTGCACAAATGACCCTGTCTGAAATTCAAGGTTGTGGCATGACTGTAAGAAAAGCTGAATATATAAAGGGAATTGAAAGTGCTGCCATAATTGGTGAAATAAATTTTAGTACACTACATACTTTAACTGATGAAGAGATAATAAAAAAGTTTTCTGCACTTAATGGGGTTGGTATTTGGACTGCTGAAATGCTGCTAATTTTTTCTCTCTGTCGTCCTGATGTGGTAAGTTATGGAGATCTAGCTATCAGAAGAGGAATGATGAGAGTATACGGTCTTACAGACCTTCCAAAGGAAAAGTTTAATAAATACAGAAAAAGATATTCACCGTATGGATCTGTTGCATCATTATATCTGTGGGAACTCTCTCTGCCATAGTTAAGTAGGAAAAATACATTAGAGGTATATTATAGAGTTTTTATCTTTTTGTAACAATTTTTTAATTAAAGATTAATATATTTACAAAATAATTGGCAAGAATTAATAATAATATATTTATTAGAAAGGGGAATTGGTATTATGGAAAGAGAAATTTATAAATTAAAAATAAGAGGAATTTTAACAATAGAAGATAAACAAATATTAGTAAGAGCTTTAGATGGAATGATAGGGCTAAACTTTAATCCAATTGCAGTAATAACTAATGAAATAGAAGATTATTATTTTATATGTAAAGTTAAATCAATAATAAAAAATCTACAAATGAAGATGGCAAGAGTATATATAAGAGTTCAAAAAGATAGTGAGCCTAGATTATTAGAGATAGAAAAAATAAGCTGAAATTATAATATTACTTTAATTGTAAAAAAATAAAAGAGGATTGAATAAAATAATATGAAGAAATATTATATTAAAAATAATATTTAAGAACAGTAGTAAAGAGAAATTAACTACTGTTCTTTTATTTTAAAAGATTTAATTGTTTTTGAGAATTAAATAAGAAACAACGGTTGATTCGTATCTTAAAAGTGTATTTATGGAATTACATTTATACCTATCATAAAAAAATATATAACCAGAAATTAATATATTATGTGGAAAAAATAGGAATATGATTTATAATATAATTGTTATATTTGTAAAAATAGTTTCATCAATAACATAGATACATGTGTGAAATTATATGAAAGGGGGAAGAGTTTTGCCTAAAAATAAAATACTGGAACTAATTGAGAATGAAGATAAGAGAAAACCATTGACTGATAGCGATATTGCTAGATTAGTAAATACAACTAGAGAATATATAACTCAATTTAGGACAGAAAAGAATATAAGCAATTCTCGCCAGAGAAAAGAAGCAATTTTATATAATGATATAAAAGCGATAATAATTGAAGATAAGGAAATTTCGGATAGGCAATTATGTAAAAGGTTAGCTCTTTTGGGATATGATATTTCAAGATATTCAGTAACTCAAATTAAAAAAAGTATAATTAAAGAGATGTTTCAAAAGAATTTTGAGGGAGAAAAAAATTTGGCGGAAGCTTCGATAAAAAGCTTAAAAGCAGTTGGGCCTATAAAAAATACAGATGTTCAAGAATCAAATAAGAAGGAATACACTGATACAGGTAATCAGAAAAATAGGAGAAAGAATAATTGTTTAAGAGAGATTATAGGGTATCATGGATCATTAAAAAATGCAATTAGTCAGGCTGAGGCAGCAGTACTATATCCACCCCATGGACTTCATACTCTTTTACTTGGACCCTCAGGTGTGGGGAAAAGCTTTTTTGCAGAAGCTATGTATAATTTTGCAATAAATTCTCGTCATTTTGGAAAAAATGCACCATTTGTCATTTTCAATTGTGCTGATTATGTAGATAACCCTCAACTGCTTTTAGCACAATTGTTTGGTTATAGTAAGGGGGCTTTTACTGGGGCTAATGCAGAGAAAGTAGGTTTAGTTGAAAAGGCAGATAACGGAATATTATTTTTAGATGAAGTTCATAGATTGCCGAGTGAAGGACAGGAGATATTATTCTATTTGTTTGATAAAGGAAAATATAGGAGACTTGGTGAAACTGAAAATACCAGAACTGCAAATATAATGATAATTGCAGCAACAACTGAAGATCCTAAATCTTCATTACTCTTAACCTTTAGAAGAAGAATACCAATGATAATTGAACTTCCTTCCATTAATAACAGACCAATTAATGAAAAATATGTGTTAATTAAAAGCTTTTTTTCACAGGAATCGGCAAGGGTTGGAAAAGAAATTACCGTGTACTATGAGGTGATTAGATCTTTGTTATTATATAATTGTCCGGGAAATATAGGACAATTAAGAAGCGATATACAAGTTGCATGCGCAAGAGGATTTTGTAATTCATTAAGCAATAATTTAAGTGAAGGTGTTGTTATTGATATAAAAGATTTGCCTAAGCATGTACCATTAGGTATATCAAGTGTTGAAGATAGAAAACTAGTGCCAGAAGATATTTTTGATGAAGACTTAATTGTTAATCCTAATGATGTTATTACTCAGAAATTGAAAGATGATAGATATATGATGCCTGATGGAATATATAGTAATATAGAGGAAAAGTATTATAAACTTGAAAAGCAGGGACTCAGTAAAGAAAAGATTAATAAAATTATATGGAGCAAAATGGAATCAAACTTAAGTAAATTTGCTAAAAACATAGAAAGAAATATATTTTTCCCTAAGGAAGAATTAAAGGATATAATAGATGAAAAAATATTAAAAGTGGTTGAAAAGGTAACTGATATTGCTAAACAATATATTGAAAACATTCAGGATAATTTTTATTATTGTATAGCAATGCACCTAAATTCAACCTATGATAGATTAAAGCATGGAAGAATAATAAGAAATCCAGAGGCTGATTATATAAAAAAGGAATACTATAATGAATATAGAATTGCAAAAATATTAACCAAGGAGATTAATGTGAGTTTAAATATTGAGCTTCCGGAGGATGAAATAGGATTTATTGCAATGTATTTAAAAACGTTTTCAACAACGGATGAAAAAGTAAGAAGAGTGGCAGTTATAGTATTAAGTCATGGACATGTTGCTTGTGGTATGGCAGATGTAGCAAATAAATTGCTAGGTACGAATCTTGCGGTAGGAATAGAAATGTCTCTTGATGAAAGTCCACAAAGCGTGCTTAAAAGAACTATAGATACTGTTAAAAATGTACATGAAGGAAAAGGTTGCTTGATATTAGTTGATATGGGATCACTGGTCACTTTTGGAGAAATTATAACTAAGGAAACTGGAGTTCCTACAATGGTTATTGGGAGGGTAGATACTGTAATGGTTCTGGAGGCTGTGAGGAGAGCTTTGATTGCCAATAGTAACTTGTATGAAATCCATAAAGCACTTGATGGAGAAAAGGCCTATGTTGGAAAAGTAAAAGGTATAAAGAAATATATTAGAACTATAGTTACAATATGCATAACTGGTGAAGGAACTGCTTTAAAAATAAAAAAATATCTTGAGGATATATTAGGCAAATTAAATGAAAATCTAAATATCATACCAATTGGAATTATGAATATAAAGAATGCTAAAGATGAAATAATTAAAATAAGTAAAGACAATAGCATAACAGCAATTGTTGGAACTATTGACCCTGAAGTAGAAAAGATACCATTTATATCTTTTAAGGATATTTTGAGAGAATCAGGGAAATTAAGATTAAAAAATTTACTTGGAATAGAAAACATTAATCCTTTAATAGATGTAATTGACGAGGAACTAATACAGATTAGAGATGATATATTTACTAAAAGTGATTTAATAGATGAAATGTGTAAGCTTCTCATTTCTAAAGGAAAGGTTACAGAAGAATATATAATAAGTGTGTATAAGAGAGAATTAATGGGAGGTACTCTTTTTGATGGAACTTTTGGTATACCTCATGGTCTGGCTGAGTTTGTAAAAAAATCATCTTTGTCTATTTTTAAGCTTAATAAGCCTATCTTATGGGACTATGATTGTGAGGTTGATGTTGTTATTATGCTGGCCTTAAAAGAAGATGATATGAAAATAGTAAGGAGATTATTTGATACTATATCAAGGACAGATGTAACAGATGGAATAAAAAAGGCAGATTCAAGTAAAGAAATTTCTAGTTTATTGCTAAAAATTGAATAAATATTTTTAACTTACAAGGTAGAAAATATAAAAAATTCTACCTTGTTGTTTTATATAAACCACAATAAAAGATAGTACACGTGAATACTGAGCAGCTTTCTATCATGCAACTAAATTTGTAATGTATTACCTATTAAGCATAGTTTTGGCATGAGAGTTGCTAATAAATTATTATGAATATGTAATGATATATGAAAGTGCATAAAAAAACTTATATGAAAGGAGGAATTTCTGAATGTAGGATAATGTTTTAAATATGCTATGAGAATGTGATTAAGGATGAAAACGTATAAAAGACTGTGAAGAAAAGGGGAAGGTTTATGGCTGGAAGTATAAAAGAATTTTTAAGAAGAGATTTAGTTGTAAATGATCTTGAAGCTAGATCTGCTGAGGAGGTTTTTGGAAAAATATCTCCAATATTGCTGGAAGGCGGTTTCGTAGAAAAATCGTTTTTTAATGGATTAGTAAATAGGGAAAGCAAGTTTCCTACAGGTTTATTGCTTGGAAAGTATAATGTCGCAATACCTCACACAGATGCGGTTCATGTTAAAAAGCCAGCTATAGCCATTGCAACACTAAAAAGTCCAGTGGAATTTAATTCTATGGACGGAAATGGAAGTGTAAATGTTAATATAGTATTTACTATGGCTTTAAATGAACCACACAGCCAGATATTAATGTTACAGCAATTAATGTTTTTAATTCAAAATGAAAGTGTTTTGAAGAATATGATTCAGGCAAAAGATAGTGATGAAATATATGATATCGTTTCAAGTTTTAATTATGAAAGTGAATAAATAATATAAGGATATAAAATTCCATTTGAGGAGGTAAAAAAATGGATAAACAAAAAGTGGTATTAGTAGCTTGTGGTACAGGGATAGCAACTTCAACAGTTGTGTGTAAAAAAGTAGAGGAATTAGTTTCAGCCAATGGTATCAATGCGCGGATTATACAATGTAAGATATCAGAAGTTGGTGGTTATGAAGATCAAGCGGATCTTTTGGTAACAACTACAATTTCATCAAGAAATTATAAATTTCCTGTAGTTAATGCTATGAATTATCTAACAAACATTAATCCGGGAAAAGTAGATAAAGCGATTATTGAAGTTCTAGTATAAAAAAATAGGCCACTTTAAAGGTGGACCTATACAAAAAAGGTTAAATGAATCATTTATTATTATAACACATAAAGATATAAATTTGAATTTTATATAGTTATTAAGCAATTAAGAGTTTTGAGAATAAATAAAAATTGATATTATGGGAGGAAATATAATGTTATTAGATGTAGTAAAATACATTTTGAATTTAGGCCCTACTGTTATGCTGCCATTAACAATTACTATTATTGGTATGATATTTGGACAAGGATTTAAAAAAGCATTTAGATCAGGCATTACAATTGGTATCGGCTTTGTTGGTATAAATCTAGTTGTTGGATTGCTTACAACAAATCTTGGAGGAGCAGCGCAGCAAATGGTTACTAGATATGGATTACATCTAAGTATAATAGATGTAGGATGGCCTGCAGCAGCTGCAATCAGCTGGGCGTCTCCTATAGCAGCAATAATGATTCCAATAGCAATGCTAGTGAATTTAGTAATGCTTGCTATAAAAGTAACAAATGTAGTTGATATTGATATATGGAACTACTGGCACTTTACTGCAGCTGGTGCAACTGTATATGTATTAACTAATGGAAACTGGTTACTTTCTATTCTAGCTGGTATTTTATATGAAATTGCTGTTCTTAAGATTGCAGATAAAACAGCTCCAATGGTTCAGGAATTCTTTGGCCTTGAAGGTGTATCGTTACCAACTGGTTCGACAGCTGCTTGTGGTCTTATAGGTATTCCAATTGTTAGTGTTGTAAGGAAAATTCCAGGTATTAAAAATTTAAAGGCAGATCCAGATACAATTCAAAAGAGATTTGGTATTTTTGGAGAGCCTATGATGATGGGGCTTATTCTCGGTATTATTCTTGGTGTTCTTGCTGGTTATGGTGTAGATAAAATTTTACAAATAGGTATTGCTATGGCTGGAGTTATGTTCTTAATGCCTAGAATGGTTAGAATACTTATGGAAGGGTTAATTCCTGTTTCAGAATCAGTTAGAGAATTTTTGCAGAAGAAAGACTTTGGTAAAGATAGAAAGCTTACAATTGGTTTAGATGCAGCAGTAGCAGTTGGACATCCAGCAGTTATTGCAACTGCACTTGTATTAGTTCCAATTACATTATTCTTAGCAGTAATATTACCAGGAAATCAGGTATTACCATTTGGAGATTTAGCAACAATTTGCTTCTATGTTGCGTTTATAGTAGGTTCAGCAAAAGGTAATATAGTTCACTCGGTTATATCAGGAACAATAGTTATGGCATTGGCACTATTAATGGCAACTAATATTGCAAGTTTCCATACTCAAATGGCGCAAATGGCTCAATTTACAATGCCACAAGGAACATCAACAATTTCAAGTTTGGATATGGGTGGTAATTTCTTAAACTGGATAGTAATTAAAATATTCCAGCTATTTACTGGCAGTCTATAAGATATTAGACAAATTAAAATGTTAAAGAGTGCGTAATAGTACTCTTTAACACCATTAGTTTAAACGCAATTAGAAAAGGATGATGGTTCTAATGAATATAACAAATTTAAAAGTTGAAGAATTGATTGGGATAAGCTTTGAATGCAAATGTGGAAAGAAACATAGTATTGAAATCAATTCTGTAAAGATAGGAAGTAATATAATAGAGCAGCTTCCAGAATTCCTTAAGGAATTTAGGAAGAAGAAAATATTAATAGTAGAGGATATACACACATATACTGTAGCTGGGAGAAGAGTAGAAGAAGTACTAAAGAATAACTTTTCAATAAAAAAATATATATTTCCACAGGAACATTTATTACCTGATGTATATGCGCTCGGAAGAGTTCTTATTGAAATAGAGGAGGATACAGAACTTATACTTGCTGTAGGCTCAGGTGTTATAAATGATATTTGTAGATATGTAGCTTACAGATCACATATACCGTATGCAATAGTAGGTACTGCGCCATCTATGGATGGTTATGCATCTGTGGTATCGCCTTTAATTGTAGATGGATTTAAAGAATCTCATAAAGCCATATATCCATATGGAATATATGCAGATATTGAAATTATGAAGGATGCTCCAATGTATTTACTTTGCTCAGGACTTGGTGATGTGCTAGGAAAATATGTAGCTTTGGCTGATTGGTCAATTTCAAAGCTTTTAACAGGTGAATATTATTGTAAAACTATTGCAGACATGGTTCAGGCAGAAGTGGATAGATGTGTTAAAGCTGCACCTAAAATTCCTGACAGAAATGAAGAAGTCATAAGAAATATAATAGAAGCGTTAGTTCTATCTGGAATAACAATAGGCATGGCAGGATCATCAAGACCAGCATCTGGTTCAGAACATCATATAGCCCATGGATGGGAGATAATGTTCCATGCAAAAAATAATGAAGAGAAATGGGTACATGGAAATTTTGTTGGAGTAGGCACAGTAG
>JAEZKY010000319.1 GCA_023435985.1 Bacillota bacterium
GGCAAAGCTATATACATAAAAAACTAAATCTATGAATTTAATAAAAGCTTCACTTCCCTCCTCGTCTCGAAACAAAGTAACCTTATCGCCTTCAAAATCCTGGAGTTCTCTGATTTTATTAAATATTGTACTCATCACATAAGATACAATTTTATCTTTATACAATAAATCAATTGCAATCATATCTTGAAACTGATTTTTTATTTTTGCAGTAATATTTATATTTAATAGATTTTTGCCTTTCAAAAGATAATCCTGTTCACCATTTAAGGAGTAAAAAAACTTTGTTGAGAAATTGTCTATAAAAAAGCCAACCGCATCTTTCCATTCAAACCAAACTCTAGGTAAATTTCCTATTTCTTGTTTTCTTTCGTTTAGCTTTAGATGATATTTTTCAGCACATTGTATATATTTAGATATTATAATATTGATTTCTTCTTCTGAGTTTGAAAATATAAAAATATCATCTATATATCTAGATACGTTATATGAACGATTAAAAACATAACCGAGATTATCCAATACTGAATTAACCTCATTATCAATAGTCTGTAATAAAATTTCAGCCAATGCTCTTGAAAATTCAGGTCCTACAATGATGCCATTAGTAATAGACCCATTCATGCTTTGCAGTAATCTATCAATAACGCTCAATATTTGCTGGTTTGTATATTTTTTTGCATCAACTGAGTTTCCTGCAACTATCCAATTATACGTGTGCGTATAAATACTATCGAAACATCTATTGAAATCAATTTTACCAAAATACTTATATCTTCTATTTAATTCAAACCATCTATCTGATTTGTAAAATTTATCTAGTCTACTAAACGGCTCAATGTAAAAATAATTACCCGCCGCCTCCAATTGCATGGCTCTTCCATCATCTGGTGAAATATGTTCGTATAATATAGTATTATGTTCATTCCGCCTGTAATAAAGTGATTTATTTCTCTTGTGCTTTCTAATAGAAAAACTATCTTTACCCAAGTAAACAAGCAACTCTTTTTCATACTTTTCCATAAAGCAAAAAACTTCTATCATTGAGACTGGGTTGGGTAATGACATTTCCCGTAACTCGTTATTCTTCTTTATAATATGATATTTAAGCGGTGCAGCATGCCATTCCTTGCCAAACGAATCTTTTTGCTTTATATCCAAACCGGCTAGTATATCCCTTGTAACTTTTGAATTCCCGGATAAATATCTATAAAAATACTTCAACGTGAATATTTTTGGTAATTCAACAGGTCTTAAATCCGTCATAATAATATCTAAACTATTTCTTTTCATTCCTTTTATTTTCATATACGCTGACTTCCTTCTGTGGTATAATGATTCCGTGGTAATTTTTACTACACGAAGATTTTCTATTTATAGAAAATTTTCACACATTATCGGTGAGACGTACATATGCTTCACTCGTCGCAGCAGCAGGTAGCTAGCTAACTGTTGCCATTAGTCACTGAATCGAATTAGTTCTGCATAGGATTATTTCATTTCATACTATAAGCCAAACCCCTATAGAGGTGGACCAGTGCCACCTCTATAGTTCTAAAATACTATAATATATCTTACTCAGTTCTCGATATGACTTTTTTTTCATATCTCTCTGCGGGGATAGTCGAGTAATTTGTTCTTTAACATATTCTGTACTCCAGCCTATATTAGGATGAAAAATTATTGTTTTATTTTTTTCTAAACCATATGCAATGCTATAGCTATATACACCGTCTCCTCTAAGAAAATATGGTATTTTTTGATTAGTCAGTCCCCCTTCGCATCTAGTTATTACGCCCCTAAACAAAAAATTCTTTGTATTCCGAGTTAGTTTATTCTGATTCTTCATATACTTCCTCAACAAACAATAATTTTCTATTATCCCACTTACATCCCATTTTCCCAATGTTGAAAATCTGGAATTTTCATTTGTATAAAATACTGTTCTAGAAATATAATATAAAAGTCTATGCCTAAACAACTCTATATTCATGTCTTTTTTGTATGCATTTATAATGCAATCTAACCTATTTTGATATTTCTTTATCTTTGAATCTTCAATTCCAAAGAGGAAGCTCATTTTCTTGCCTTTTCCACTTTTTTCAAAGTTATAACCTAAATAGTTAAATTTTAAATCCCCTGTATTTTTAGTTAAGTAACACGTTTTACCGTCATTTAATTGCACAGATGGCATGTCAAATACTTCTTCTATGGTCTCCAATAAAATTTCTTGTATATATAACTTATCAAGATATTCATTAAAGATTAGTATCCCATCGTCAACATATCTCGCATAAAAGCATAACCCCTTATTTCTAAATTTAGATTTTAAAATCTTATCAAATCTGCTTGCAATAATTTCTACAAATGCATTGGAAGTAGGCAGTCCAGCAAAACAACGATCACACACATCAATAAGTAATTCTAATAAATTCTTCTCAAATCTTTTCAAGTTTGTAATGATAATATATTTTTCAAAAATTTTTCTTGCATCAATTGATTCAAAAAAATGTTTAAAGTCAAATCTATATATTGTAAAATCCCCCAAACAACTAATGTTCTCAATAATCGGAAACAATTCACGCATAATGCAATTACGGTTTGCATACTTAATATTTAATTCCAAATCTAATCTTCTTTTTAAATATTTTAAGGCAATCTCCTCATCAACAC
>JAEZKY010000321.1 GCA_023435985.1 Bacillota bacterium
AGATAGTATATAGATTGTTGATAATTGTCATTTAGTTGAATAGTTATTGATTTTATAGATAAGAAATCAGCTGAAATTAAAGAATTTCTATTAAAATTATAAAAAAACATAGATATTATAAATATAGAAATATTGAAATTCACATATCAAATTTTAAAGGTTTATTATATCTCAAATTAATATGGGGGGCATATGTATGAAGAGAAAAATTTCATTGCTTTTGGCAGTGGCTATGATTACTACATTTACATTAGCCGGCTGTTCTAAATCAAGTACAAAAGCAAATGTAGACAGCGATGTCATTAAGATTGGTGTATTTGAGCCTATGACTGGTGCTAATGCAGCAGGAGGACAGCTGGAAGTAGAAGGTGTTAAGCTTGCAAACAAACTTTATCCAACAGTAAATGGGAAAAAAGTTGAATTGGTTTTTGCAGATAATAAATCTGATAAGGTTGAAGCAGCAAGTGCAGCTGCAAATCTTGTTGAGCAGGAACATGTAAATGCTATTGTAGGAAGCTGGGGGAGTGGTAACTCTATGGCAGCTGGAGATGTTGTACAAGATGCGAAGGTTCCAGCAGTTGCAGCATCAGCTACAAATCCACTAGTTACTGCAGGAAATGATTATTACTTTAGAGTTTGCTTTATAGATCCTTTCCAAGGTACAGTTATGGCAAAATATGCAGCTAATAAATTGCAGGCTAAAAAGGTGGCACTTCTTCAAGAAGTTTCTAGTGATTACTCAGTTGGAATTTGTAAATTTTTCAGTGATGAGTTTATAAAACTTACAGGAGATAAAAATGCTATTGTGGCCAAGGCAAGCTATAACACAGGAGATCAAGATTTCACTGCTCAGCTTACAAACCTAAAGAGCAGCAATCCAGATGTTATATTTGCACCTGGTAACTTTACAGAAGGAGCTATGTTAATAAAACAAGCGAGGCAGCTAGGTATTACAACTCCTATCATTGGAGGAGATACTTGGGAAACACCAGAATTTATAGATATAGGACAAGATGCCGTGGAAGGAACAGTATTTTCAACCTTCTTTGCAAGTGAAACTCCTTTAACTGAAGAATCTAAGATCTTTCTTGATGCATATAGGAAAGAATACAATAAAGAGCCAGCAGCGGTTTCTGCTTTATCTTATGATGCGTATATATTAATTTTAGATGCTATAAAGAGAGCTGATTCAGCAGATCCAGTAAAAATAAGGGATGAAATTGCTAAGACTAAAGATTTCCCAGGTGCGGCTGGAATAATAACTATAGATGAAAATAATAATGCAGTAAAAGACGCAGTTTTAAAAGAAGTTAAAGATGGTAAATTTACTTATCTTGATACTATAAAAGCAGAAGGGAATTAGGGGTGAAATTATGACATTAAGTATATTCATGCAATATCTAGCAAATGGAATTTCATTAGGAAGTTTATATGCCCTTATAGCTATAGGTTATACTATGGTTTATGGAATATTAAAGCTTATAAATTTTGCTCATGGAGATATATTTATGATGGCAGCTTACTTCGCATTTTTTGGAGTAGCTACATTTGGACTTCCTTGGTATTTTGCATTTATAATAGCTATAGCTATAACAGGAGTTCTTGGAGTGACTATTGAATTTGCAGCATACAGACCACTTAGAAATGCACCGAAAATATCAATTTTGATCTCAGCTATAGGTGTATCTTTCTTACTTGAAAATTTAGCAGTTGTTTTATTTGGAGGAATGCCAAAAGCATTTCCAACACCTGAAATATTTACACATGTATTTGTTATAGGCGGAGTATCCGTTCAAAACCTTACTTTTATAATTCCTATAGTAACCTTACTTTTACTATTTGGATTAGTGCATTTAGTTAATAATACAAATGTTGGTATGGCAATGAGAGCAGTTTCTAAAGATGTTGAAACTGCAAAGCTAATGGGAATAAAAGTTAATAGAATAATATCTATTACCTTTGCTATAGGATCAGCTTTAGCAGGCGTTGGAGCTATGATGTGGTCTACCAAGTACCCTCAGATCATCGGTACTATGGGAATAATTCCAGGACTTAAATGCTTCATAGCTGCTGTTATAGGTGGTATTGGAGATATCAAAGGAGCAGTTATTGGAGGATTTCTTCTTGGTATAAGTGAAATCATGTTAGTAGGTTTTCTTCCAGGTTTGACTGGATATAGAGATGCATTTGCATTCATACTTTTAATTGTAATATTACTATTTAAGCCTACAGGAATAATGGGCAAAAATTTGACAGAGAAGGTGTAAAAATGAACAATAAAAAAATATATTTAAATATAGCTCTTATTGCAATTGTATTTTTACTCTTATCTGTTGCAAATAATGGCTTAGACTCATACAAAATTAGAATTTTAAATTTATGTGCAATATATACAGTTCTAGGACTAAGTATGAACTTAATAAATGGATTTACTGGTTTGTTTTCTTTGGGACATGCTGGATTTATAGCAGTAGGTGCATATACAACAGCATTACTTACAATGACTGAAAAAGTTAAAAACCAAAATTTCTTTATGGAACCATTAGTGTCGCCGCTTAATCATATATCAGTTCCATTTGTTGTGGCATTACTGATAGCTGGCCTTTTATCAGCACTTATAGCAGTTTTAATTGGTGCACCAGCTTTGAGACTTAAGGGAGATTATTTGGCCATTGTTACATTAGGTTTTGCAGAAATCATAAGAATAGTTATTACTAATCTTCAAAGTTTAACTAATGGAGCTTTAGGTCTTCGTGGTATTCCGCATGCAACAAACTTGTATTGGAGCTTTGGAATAGCAATTGTCACAATTATAGCCTTGATTTTGCTTATAAATAGTTCTTATGGAAGAGCCTTAAAAGCTATTAGAGAAGATGAAATTGCAGCTGAAAGTATGGGAATAAGTTTATTTAAACATAAAGCAATTGGTTTTGCTATTGGTGCTTTCTTTGCTGGAGTAGGCGGAGGCTTACTTGGTAATCTAATGGGAACAATAGATCCTAACATGTTTAAATTTAGTCTTACATTTAATATACTGCTTATAATAGTTATTGGTGGTATGGGAAGTATTACAGGAACAGTTATTTCAGCTTTTGCTGTAACAATACTTGGAGAAGTTTTAAGATTCTTAGATATGGAGAAACAATTTGATCTTGGAATTTTAAAATTCACTGGAATACCAGGCTTAAGAATGGTTGTATTTTCAATTCTGCTTATGATTATTGTGCTGTTCTTTAGACAAGGAATTATGGGAACAAAGGAATTTTCATGGAAAGCATTATTTAAATATACTAGTAAAAAACCTCTAGAAGAAGGAGGGGACAAGTAATGGCATTACTAAACGTGGAAAATGCGACAATGCAATTTGGAGGGCTTACAGCAGTAAAAGACTTTAATCTTCAAATTAATGAAGGAGAAATAATTTCTTTAATTGGTCCTAATGGAGCAGGAAAGACTACAGCATTTAATATGATAACAAATGTTTACACACCAACTAAAGGTAAAGTTGTTTTTAATGATGTAAATGTTACGGGGATGAGACAAGATAAAATAACTCAATCTGGCATAGCAAGGACTTTTCAAAATATAAGATTATTTAAAGATCTAAGTGTACTTGATAATGTGCTAATTGCAAATCATGTTCATATTAAATCAAACTTTATTGAAGCTATGTTAAAGCTTCCTAGATATACAAAAGAAGAAAAAGAAATGGTTAAAAAATCTCTTGAACTTTTAAAAGAAGTAGATCTTGAAGATTTAAAAGATGAAAAAGCAAGCTCGCTTCCATATGGTAAGCAAAGAAAGCTTGAAATAGCAAGAGCACTTGCAACTAATCCTAAACTTCTTCTTCTTGATGAGCCTGCAGCTGGAATGAATCCAACTGAAACAGAAGAGCTTACGGCTTTTGTTAAGGAAATTAAAGAAAAGTTTAACCTATCTATTTTTATGATAGAGCATCATATGAATATGGTTATGAGTTTATCTGATAGAATACAGGTTTTTGAATATGGAATAACTATAGCTGAAGGTACGCCTTCTGAGATACAAAATGACAAGAGAGTTATAGATGCATATTTGGGGGTATCTGAAGATGATTAAAATTAATGATTTAGTAGTAGCTTATGGTGGAATAGAAGCTTTAAAAGGTATAAGTTTAGAAGTACCAAGTGGTAAGATAGTAACTTTAGTTGGAGCTAATGGAGCTGGGAAAAGTACTACCTTAAAATCCATAGTAGGTCTTGTTAAACCTAAAGGTGGAAGCATAGATTATGAAGGTACAGATTTGACAAAGCTTAATACTGAACTTATGGTTAAAAAAGGTATAGCTTTAGTTCCAGAGGGAAGAAGAGTATTTGCAGATCTTACAGTACTAGAAAATTTGAAAATAGGGGCTTATTCAAGGAAAGATCGAGCAGGAATAGCTGAAGATATGGAGAAAGTATACTCGCTTTTCCCGAGGTTAAAAGAAAGAACTTGGCAATTGGCAGGTACTCTTTCTGGTGGAGAGCAACAGATGTTAGCTATAGGAAGAGCTCTTATGTCTAGACCAAAATTAATAATGATGGATGAACCTTCCTTAGGGCTTGCTCCGATAATAGTAAAAGAATTATTTGGAATAATTAAAAGAATTAATGAAGAAGGTATGACAGTCCTTTTAATAGAGCAAAACGCTAATGCAGCTTTAAAAATAGCTGATATAGGTTATATTATGGAAACAGGAAAAATAACCTTAAGCGGATCAGGAAAAGAATTGCTATCTAATGATGAAATTAAAAAGGCATATCTTGGAGAAGCTCTGTAATACAAAAAATTATATATAATAGAAAATTACAAGTCAGATAGGACAGTAAGTTGACTTGTAATTTTTTATGTGGTGCAGATAAGAAGAATTAAATATTAGGGGGAAGATTTCTATGAAAAGAAAAATTTCATTGCTTTTATTATTAGTAATGACGACTTCTTTTACATTAGCTGGTTGTAATTCTAATTCAAACAAAAAAGTATATGTAGACAGCGATGTAATTAAAATTGGAGTATTTGAACCAATGACTGGGGCCAATGCTGCAGGTGGACAACTAGAAACAGAAGGGGCAAAACTTGCAAATAAACTTTATCCGACTGTTCTTGGGAAAAAGGTTGAGTTAGTTTTTGCAGACAATAAATCTGATAAAGTGGAAGCAGCTAGTGCAGCTGCAAATCTAATAGAGCAGGAGCATGTTAATGCTATCATAGGAAGTTATGGCAGTGGATTTTCAATGGCAGCAGGTGACGTTGTACAAGAAGCTAAGGTTCCAGCAGTAGGGGTTACTTGTACAAACCCTTTAGTAACAGCAGGAAATGATTATTACTTTAGAGTTTGTTTTATAGATCCTTTCCAAGGAACTGTAATGGCAAAATATGCTGCTAACAAATTAAATGCTAAAAAGGTGGCAATTCTTCAAGAAGTTTCGAGTGATTATTCAGTAGGTATTTGTAAATTTTTTAGTGATGAATTTAAAAAGCTTACAGGTGATAATAATGCAGTTGTAGCAAAAGCCAATTATAATACAGGAGATCAAGATTTTACAGCACAGCTTACAAATATAAAAAGCAGTAATCCAGATGTAATATTTGCTCCAGGTAATTTTACAGAAGGTGCTATGTTAATAAAGCAGGCAAGGCAGCTCGGGATTACAACTCCTATAATTGGAGCTGATACATGGGAAACACCTGAATTTTTGGATATAGGTAAGGAAGATGTTGAAGGAACAGTGTTCTCAACTTTTTTTGCAACTGAAACACCTATAACTGAGGAGTCAAAGATTTTCCTCGACGCATATAGAAAGGAATACAATAAGGAACCAGCAGCAGCTACAGCTTTAGGGTATGATGCGTATATTTTGATTTTAGATGCGATTAAAAGAGCTGACTCTGCGTATCCGGTAAAAATTAGAGATGAAATTGCAAAGACAAAAAATTTCCCAGGTGCAGCTGGAGTAATAACAATAGATGAAAATAATAATGCAGTGAAGGATGCAGTTTTAAAGGTAGTTAAAGATGGTAAATTTACATATCTTGATACTATAAAAGCTGATGAAAACTAATTTTTTTCATCATTGATAAATACTGGTGCCTTTTGAGGCAGAGAAATAAATTTTTTAAATACATTAGTTAGAAGACTATATTCCCCAGTGCATAAGAAAAAAATTATATAATATACCGTTTTATGGTTATATTGATGCATTTTCCTAATATAATAATATCATGTAAAATTTTATTAATTAATATACTAGATGAGGGGGAATATATGTGTCTTTAGTTATACTTATAATAATATGTGTATGTGTAGGGATGTATATAAGAGCTAAAAAAAATAATAATAAGAATATTAATAACGTTGTGGAAGATTATTATCACAATACTTACGAAAATATTCCTGACGACAATAGCAATATAAATAATCAGGATATAAACAATCATAATATGACTAATCAGTTTGTTAATAATCAAAACTTATTTAATAAGGAAAATGGCTCTTATTATAAGGAAGATTCACAATTTAATAATATAGAAGATAATTTTATCGATAATCCAATAGCACATGACAATAATAATGATTCTGAGCCACTTAAAAATAGCGGGGTTCAAGAAGAGTATAGTTATGATAATAACAACGCTAATGATGATTCTTATGAGAGCAATGAAGATGAAAGCAGTGACGATAATTACGAAGAGAACGGCGAAGATGGTAATTATGATAAAGAAAATGATAGTGTTGATGCTGGGAATGAAGAAGAAAAGCATGAAGAGAATAATTATGAATATAGCAGTAATGATGATTCTAACAATAATTAATAGAAGAATGAATTCTCTACATGGAAAATTTATTCCATAAGTTATTATAAAACAGAAGCTGTTAAATTAGGAAGTGAAAAATATTACTAATATAGCAGCTTCTTTTATTTTTGTTTAACTATACTTAAGAGTGTCTTTAATATTTTACAACGCTTTTAAAATTCTATGTTATAATTTAGTTGTATATTTTGAATCTGATGAGTTTCAAGAAATATAGTATGAAAGTAAGTGAGCCATTAAGTAAATAAATTATTATGTAAAAGGGAAAGATAATTATGTTTTTTATAGGTGTATTTGGTATAGAAAATAAAGATAAAGAAATAAAAGTTTTAGAAAATATAAGCTGCAAGAAATGTAATTCTACAGTTACAGGTAGATTAATAAAAAATTTTGACTTTTTTAATTTCTTTTTTATTCCTATTTTTAAATGGAATGAAAGATATTATGTTATTTGCGATAGATGTAAGGTTTTATATAGTATTGAAAAAGAAAAAGGAAAAGCTATCGAACGTGGTGAGGATATAAACATAACATATTGGGATTTGCAAGAAATAGATCAAGAATGCTATTTTGATAATTATTTCCAAGGAAATATATGTAAAAATTGTGGCGATAAAGTTGACCCTGATTTTAAATATTGCCCTCATTGTGGAGCTAAAATATGAGAGAGTTAGAATTATTTTAATAAATGACTCTAATTTTAGAACTCGTTGGTAGAATACTTTGTTTTATAAATTATTTTAGATAATTTATAAAATGTTATTTACAATAAAACAATGTTACGCTATTATAATATTAGGATCCTAAATTTAAAGAATAAATATATAATTCGACGTAACAATGTTACGCTACAAGGAGAAAATATGAATAATTTATATGATATTAATTTAGAGGGAATAGGGAAAGTAAATGGAGGTAATTACAAGGATATTAAAATATCAGGAATAGGAACGATATTAGATGAGATTGTCTGCCAGGAAATTATTTGCGAAGGCGTATGTAAGGCAAAAGGAAGCATAAGCTGTAACAATATTTCAGTAGAAGGAACTTTTGATTCATGCGGAAGTATTGAAGCTAATGATAAAATTTCAATTAGTGGGATAATGAAAGCTAATGGAAATATTCAAGGAAGAGAAATAACCATTGATGGGAAAATTAAAATTTCAGGATTGTTATCCGGAGATAAAATTAAAATTATGTCTATGGGAAGAAACATTGTAAAGGAAATAGGTGGAGAAGAAATAATTATATTAGAGCATAAAAAAAATTTCATTAATAATATCTTAATGCCTAATAAATTGACAAGCAATTCTATAGAAGGAGATATTATTGAGCTGGAAAATACAGAATGTGAAATAGTTAGAGGAAAGAATATAACTATAAAGAGTGGCTGCAAGATAAAGAGAATTGAGTATACTGGTGAAATTAGTATTGATAAAAATTCTAATGTTGAAATGCTTATAAAGGTGGAATGACATTATGTTAAAAAGTGCAGATAAGCTTTGGAGTTCGGATTTTCTTATTTTATGGCAGGGACAGCTTGTTTCAACATTGGGAGATGCAGCATATAGCGTAGCTTTAGGCTTTTGGGTACTCACAGTTACAGGTTCAACCTCGCTAATGGGATTGCTCATGGCTGCATCTACATTACCAGGAGTATTAGTATCTCCTTTTGCTGGGGTGCTGATTGATCGCTACAATAGAAAGTATTTATTGATTTTAATGGATATGATTAGAGGCATAAGTATAATTCTTGTTTCAATTGCAGCTTTTAAAGGGATAATAGCAATTTGGGAAGTTTTTGCAGCTGGTATTATATTAAGTATTGGGGGAGCTATATTTCGCCCAGGAATAAATTCTTCAGTACCTGATATTGTTTCAAGTTCAAAATTGCAAAATGCAAATTCTCTATTAGCTATTGCTTCTACTGGATCACAAATGATTGGTAATATAGCTGGAGGTTTTATTTTTCAGATACTTGGAGCACCATTACTATTTTTGTTTAATGGACTATCGTATCTTTTTTCTGGAAGTTCACTACTTTTTGTAAATATTCCAAAGGTAGAAAATAATAAGGCAGAAAATTTTCGGAAAGATATGAAGGATGGATTTTCTTTTATGTGGAAATTAAAAGGGTTAAGATATATATTGCTTATGGCAGCAGTATTAAATTTCTTTTCATTTATTGCAATAGTTCTTTTTTTGCCCTTATTTCAGACAATACCTTATTTAGGAGCAGGTAGATATGGGATAGCAATGGCCTGCTTTACTGGTGGAGCAATGGCAGGTTTTTTATATTCATCTGTTGTTACAATTAAACCTGCCAGAAGACTGCAAGTATTTATTTTATCAGCTGTAGTGTATAATGCTGGACTTATTGTTGCAGTGAATCAATCCATTTTTATGATAATGACAGTATTTTTAATCATTGGAGGTTTCTTTAATTCAGTTGTAAATGTTATGCTGTTATCTACGGCACAGGCAGCTACGCCTCAGGAAATGAGAGGAAAAGTTATGGCTTTTATGAGTATGACGACTCAAGGGCTTACTCCTTTTGCTATGGCACTTGGTGGGATATTAGGAGGATTCATTTCGATTAAAATCGTTATTTCTATTTCGTTTTTAATCGTTATAATTTTAGTTATTCCATTTTATTTTATAGAATCTTTTAAGGCATTTATAACTTGTGATTATGGAAAAAACAATCTGGTAGAAAACATTGAAAGTTAAATATATTTATTAATAATTAAGAAAAATATTCAGTACGGTAACTTTATATGAGATAATTTAAGGATGTGTGAAGATGGATAATTTAAATTCGATTAAGATTATAGGAAAAGGTACTATAACCAATGGAGAATATGAAAAAGTATCTATTTTAGGTGAGGCAGTGGCTTTAGAGGAATTTCACTGCGATTATCTAAATGTCATAGGGACTTGTAACTTAAAAGGAAAAGTGATTTCAAACAAAGTGAAAATCTTAGGAGAAGCAATATGCGAGCAAGTCGTAACAACAGATAATAAACTTGAAATTTTAGGACAATTAAAGGCTTTGGAAGACTATAAAGCAAATAAAGTTGAAGTTTTAGGTCAAGGAATATTTAATAAAAATTTATTTTTTGGAGAAATGGATATCAAAGGAGAAATAAAAGTATCTAAAGATTGCGAGGGAAATGTATTTAATAGCAGAGGAAAATTAGAGATAGATGGATTATTGAGCGCTGAGGACATATATATAAATCCTAATGGCATTAGTACAATAAATGAGATTGGTGGAAGTAAAATCATAATTAAAAAGAAAAGTTTGTTTTCATTAAAAGAGTCTATTGTCATATCCAATGTAATTGAAGGCGATTATATTGAATTAGATAATACACAATGTAAGATTGTGCGCGGACATGATGTTAAAATTTTAGCTAATTGCAGAATTGATAAAGTTGAATATACAGGAACTTTAACCGTAGATAAAAACAGTATAGTAGGTGAGGAAACGTGTCTGAAGAATTAATATCAAAGAAAGAACTTTTAGAAAAGCTACAAATATCTTATGGACAATTATATAGATGGAAAAGAAAAAAGTTAATTCCTGAAGAATGGTTTATAAAAAAGAGTGTTTCTACAGGACAAGAAACCTTTTTTCCTAAGGATGAAATTATTGCAAGGATAAATAAGATATTAGAGCTCAAGGATGACATTTCCCTGGATGACCTTGCAAATCAATTTTCATATAAGGTTGGAAATGTCACATTAAAAAGATCATATCTTTTAAAAAACAATATAGTATCAGCTAGTATTTTAGAGAGATTTGAATCAGTTATTAAAAATAAAAATGAATTATATGAAGAAAGTAAGTTATTTGCATTATTTGTATATGAAAGACTTATTAATCTTGGATTTTTCAATTTAGAAGAAATTAATGAAATAACCACATCCTTATTAAAAAATTACTCAAAATTAAGTAATGAAAATATGATTATAATTATAAGAAGGAAACTTGGAATATGTTATTATTATGTAATAAGCAGTGAACCAGAGATATTAATAGATGAAAGTTCTATTGAAATAGCAAGATTTAAGATTAGGGATATTTTAGAGAAAATACATGAATTGCAATTAGTAATATAAATAAATATAATATAAAAGATAAAACATGTGTTACTAAAGAAAGATTGGAGCAAATAATGAAAGTTAAAATTTTTATGCCCAAGTATATGGCTGATTTTAAATGCATAAACGCAAAGTGTACTGATACATGCTGTGCAGGCTGGGACATTAATATAGATGAGAATACCTATGAAAAATATTCAAAGAGTATTGGTGATTTTAAAAAGCTTTTAGATGGAAAGTTTACTGAAAACAAAGAAGAACATGACGTTTTTAATCATGGATTTATGATACTTAAAGATGAAAGTAAATGTCCATTTTTAAATACTAATATGTTATGTGATATACATGGTGGATTTGGTGAAGAAAATCTATGTATTACATGTAAAAGTTATCCACGAGTTTTTAATATTGTAGATGAAGTCTACGAAAAAAGTGGCTTGCCTTCTTGTGAAGAAATTTGTTTTGAAGCATTATTAAATAAAGACAAAATGGAGTTTGTTGAGACTTACGAAAATATTGATGAAGATGGGATTGAAATAAGAAGAATTATTGATAGTGAGGCTTTTGATGGGAGTGAGAGCCTTCTTCAATATTTCTGGGATATTAGAGTTATTTCAATAAATATTATGCAGTCAAGAGAATTTTCCATAGAGGAGAGATTAAATATCATTGAAGACTTTTATAGAAATATTGAAGCTTTGAAGAATTCGCAGGAATTGGATGCTTTAGAAGAATTATTATCAGACTATAATGATGAATTGATAAATTTGGAGGCAGAAAAAGGTTTTCCTTTCAAAGAAGAGAAAGAATTTTATGATACTCTTGCAGATAAGAAACTTTTTGATAATGTAAGAAGTATAAAACTTAAAGAATGCTTGAAAGAATATAAAATCGGAATTTCAAGTAATAATGATATAATTGAATATTTAAACTGCAAGCCTGAATACTTTGAAGGTTTAAAAAAATATGATTATATATTTGAAAATTATTTAGTTAATCAGATTTTTAAGAATCTAATTCCTTTTAATAAGGGTGAGAAGCTGGCAGATAGCCTAAAAATATTGATCAACAGCTATAGAATAATAAAGGCCTATGTTATAGGAATTGCGATAAATTCTAAGGATGAGATTAATGAAAAGAATGTTATAAGAGTGATTCAGGCTTTAAGCAAAGATATAGAGCATAATAAAGTATTTAAAGAATTGTTAGAGAAATAAGATTGTACTATATAAATTTTATTATCATATTGATAATTTAGGTTATAAGTATTCAGTTATGGATTTAAAGTAATAGCAATTTATATAGGTGTCAATATATTTTTCTAGAGATTGAAAAAAGAGAATATAAAATGGTAAAAAAGAAATGTAAGGCGGTAACTAAGATTGAATTTAGTTACTGCTTTACTTAATTTAAAAGAAGTTTAAATTATAACGTATACATTTGACTGGCGATAGTAAATGTGGAATGAAATAAGATTTAAGAAAATTACATAAGCATTAGATGGAAAATACAGAATATTATGGATAAAAAATACGTAAAAATGCTAGACAGAATATTATATTAAGTTATAATAATAAATGATAAGTATTTATTATTATAACTTAATATGTGTACATGTGAGGGAAGTATAATGGAGAAGGCAGCGTTTTTTGATATAGATGGGACTTTATATGGATTCGATGGAAAAGAGCATAGGATACCAGATAGTACCAAGATGGCCTTAAGGGAATTTAGGAACAATGGAAATTTAGCATTTATATGTAGTGGAAGGCCAATGAGATTTATTAATCAAATCTTTGGCCAAGATATGTTTGATGGATATATCTGCACAAACGGAACATATATAATCTATGATGGAAATTGTATTTATAATAAGACCGTAGATGCAGAAATTATAACAAAGCTTAAAAATGCTTTTGATGAACTTGGAATAAGGTGCAGCTTTGTTGGACAATATAATGGCTATCCATACAAAATGGAAGAAAAGGAAATGGACAAGTATAATTCTCAATTTAAAGGCGAATCCTACTTAGTGAGGACATGGGAAGCAGATAGTATACAAGTAAATGCATTAGATATTTTTTATAATAATGAATCTCATCTTAGGAGTTGTAAAGAGTATTTTAAAGAGGATTTTATATTTAATACGCATGGAGCTCATATGTCTGCTGATGTATCCTTTAGAAATTTTGATAAATCAGATGGTATTAAATTTGTTATTAACGCTTTAGGAATTAGCAGAGAAAATACTTTTGCTTTTGGAGATGGATATAATGATATAACGATGTTTAAAGCAGTAAATGTAGGAATAGCTATGGGAAATGCAGTGGAAGAATTAAAAGACATAGCTTCTTATGTAACAGATAATATTTTTAATGATGGCTTGTATAATGCTATGAAAAGGTATAAATTAATCTTTAAGTAATAACTTCATGTTAAGTAAATAAAAAGCAAAAATCTAAGCAGTTTACATGATTTTTTGTTTATGTAAGCTGTATTTTTTTGCAGAATTTCTTTATGGTATTTACATTTGCTATAAGTAAAAAGAGCCTTGTAATATAAATATATGCGTGGTTAATGAAATAATATATTTCTATATTTCAAGCATTTCAACTTTATAGATATATATTTAAAGCAAAAGAAGAGATTTAACTAAAATTTCATGTAAAGCATGATTAAACTTTTAGTATAAGGGGGATTAAGTTGAATTATACACTTTCTGATTTAATACAAAAACTTATTGATATTGAAAAAGATTTCTTTAATATATATGTAATGCTGGAAGAAATGCTTAAGAATAATTCATCAGCAATATATGCAGTAACGAAAGCAATTAAAAAGAGGGAGAAAAGTCATATTGAGTATTATGAAAAATTGAAAAGTAATTTAACAGATGAATCAAATGAAACTATTGAATTTTATTTATATGATAGAATTTCAAAGTTATTATCTGAATTTAAGCAGAATATTAAATTGCCAGAAATCAAAAATGCTCAAGGTTTGATTAAATATACAGTTGATTTTAAAATGGATAATATAGGACTTCTGGTAGATATACAAGGACGTTTATTAGAAAAAATAGATGATGTAAACAATAATATATATAAGGTTTTATCTCAAGTTATAAAAGACGAAGAGAAACATGAGAAAATGTTTGAAAAATTGCTAATATCTAAGTAACTAAGTATTTATATGAAGCATATTATTTGAATTTAATTCAAAACTGTAACATTTGTTACAGTACGTATTCATGCTTTTTAATATAATGATATTAAGATAAAGTTTATTGAAATGATTAGTTCAATAAACATAGATAATATTAAAAAGTAGGAGGAATATATATGATTACTAAAGAGATGACATTAGCTCAAATTATACAGATAAAAGAGGATGCACCACAAATTTTAATGAGTTTTGGAATGGGATGTGTCGGATGTCCATCATCTCAAGCAGAAAGTCTTGAAGATGCAGCAATGGTACATGGATTAAAGCTTGATGAACTATTAGAAGCTTTAAATAAATAATATATAGACTAATTATATTTAGAGGCCGCTGAAAATGTACTTTTTCAGTGGCTTTAATGTGATGTAGAACTATTAGTTGATTATATTATAATTCAGGTATATAGAATAGAATTTTTTTTATAAAATCGTGTTATAATAAACTAATATTAAACTCAATGATTAAATAAAGATAAACTGACAAAAATTAATATGTAATAGAATAACATAAAAATATTTGAGACGAATGGAAAACATAATGCAGGGAGGATATATTATGAGCTCTGGAAACCTTCAAAAGATAAGGGATGGAAAAAGAACTTTTGGAATAACACCACATATTCCTGGTGGATTTATTACTGTAGATATTATGCAAAAAATTGTGGATGTTACAAAAAAATATAATGGAGTATTAAAAATAACGTCAGGCCAACGTATCTTGATAACTAATTTAAAGCAGGAAGACTTAATTGATATATGGTCTGAACTTGGCATGGAGCCTGCTGTAAGAACACAGAATTCAATAAAAAATGTTGAGATGTGCCCGGCAGGATATTGTAAAAGATCAAAAATTAATACCATAAGTACTGGTATGAAGCTTTCAAAAAAATATCAGTGGATGGAAATGCCATGCAGAACTAAAATAGGTGTAGCTGGATGCAGGAATGCATGTGGAAGTGTATATAGTAAGGATATAGGAGTGATTGCTGATAAAACTGGATTTATAGTAACAGCTGGGGGCTCGGGTGGATACAATCCTAGAATGGCAGATATAGTTGCAAAGGATATAACAGAAAAACAAGCATTGAAGCTGATTGATAATATTTTTGATTATTATAAAGAGTTTGCGGAGGATGGAGAAAAATTAGGGTTTTTTATTGATAGAATTGGAACTACGAAGTTTAAACAAGAAGTGCTTAAAGTTATAGAAGAATAAAAAATAATTTAATAATGTGTAATTATTTATAGGTTAGAAGAAATTAATGATAAAATATATAGAATTGTGTTTTTATAATTGGAGAAAGAAATGAGTAAAATTGAAGCAGTTATATTTGATATGGATGGAGTAATATTTGATACAGAAAAGGTTTATTTAGAGAATTGGAGAAAAGTATTTAAAAAGTATGGATATAAAATGACAAAAGAAATTTATATATCTGTAATGGGAAGAGGAAGAAAAAATGTTATCAAAACATTTTTAGAAGTATATGGAGAGGACTTACCTATAGCACAAATGTACAAAGAAAAAGATGAATTGTTTATGCAGGAAATTGAAGAAGGCAAAGTTCCTATAAAGCAAGGCGTTGAGGAAATATTGGATTTTCTTAGAGAAAATAAATGTAAAATAGCTCTTGCAACTTCAGCAAAAAGAAATAGGACAATGAATCAGTTAGATGTGACAGGAATTACTCAAAAATTTGATGTAATAGTTTGTGGAGATGAAATAACAAATTCTAAGCCAGATCCAGAAATATTTTTAAAAGCAGCACAAAAACTTTCAGTAAATCATTCAAATTGCATTGTTATTGAAGATTCACCAGTAGGTATTAAAGCAGCCTTTAATGCTAAAATGGTTGGAATACATGTTGAAGATTTAAAAAAAGCAGATGATGAAATACTAAAATATTGCTATAGAAGTTCTAAAAATCTATTTGAAGTTAAGGAATATTTTGAAAATAACAGTAATAAAATGTTTGGATAAAAAGGTTATTTAAGGCGTTAAGAATAAGAAAAACATACTTGCTGTCATTTTTTATTTAATATTGTCATTTTATTAAGGAAATTTTATTTAAAGTGTTATATAATAATATAAGAAATCGTTATGTTATTATGCTAAGGTGACATGCTTGGAATATTTTAATGTATACCAAATAAGTGTTGATTTATGTATAATATATAATGAATAAAACAACTCATAAAAGATAAGGAGTAGTAGTATTATGGAAGATAAAAAAACAGCATTTATACAAAGCTCATTAGGATCAGTTTTTACTGTTTTTAGTGATAATGAATTAAAAGAACTAAGTGGTGGCAGAAAAATAGCTGTATGCGGAAAGGTTAATAATCCAGGAATTATAGAAATTTCAGAAGGGGCTACACTTAATGATATAATAGAATTATGCGGAGGGCTAATAAATAAAAGCAGCTTTAAGGCAGCTCAAATAGGACTTCCTTTTGGTGGCTTCTTAACAGAGGAGAGTTTAGATAAAGAATTCGACTTTGGATTATTTTCCGAAAATATTGCAAGAACTATAATTATTTTATCTCAAGAAGATTGCATAATTCAATTTGAAAAGTTTTATATCCAATATCTTCTTGCAAAAATAAAGGATGGTTCTTATAAGAATTATGAAATAGTTAAAGAAGACATAACTGAAATGTTTAATATTTTAGATAGAATTAGCAAAGGCGTATCTGATATGCGTGAGATTTATATCTTAAGAAATCTTGCAGTAACAGTAAAAAGCAAAATGAAGCAAAAACATAATATCATGGAAGAAATAATTGATAAATTTTATCATGAAATTGAAGAGCACATAGAGGAAAAGAAATGTTACACATCTCAATGTAGTCATTTAGTTAAATTAAATATTACAAGTAAATGTATTGGTTGCGGAGCATGTAAAAGAGCATGTCCTGTTGACTGCATAGATGGGGAATTAAAGAAGAGACATGTAATAGATTATAATAGATGTACTCACTGCGGTGCATGTGTATCTGCATGTCCTGTTGATGCTATAAGTGTTGGAGATAATACACTTTTATTTCTTAGAGATTTAGCTACACCTAATAAAGTAGTAATAACTCAAATGGCACCAGCTGTTAGAGTTGCTATAGGTGAAGCCTTTGGATTTGAGCCAGGAGATAATGTAGAAAAAAAAATAGCAGCTGGTCTTAGAAAATTAGGTGTAAATTATGTATTTGATACTGCTTGGGGAGCTGATTTAACTATAATGGAAGAAGCAGCAGAGCTTCAGGATAGACTAGAAAGACACTTAGCTGGAGATGAGAGTGTTAAGCTTCCAATTTTAACTTCATGCTGCCCATCGTGGATTAAATTTATAGAACAAAATTATGCAGATATGCTAGAGGTTCCTTCTTCAGCAAAATCACCTATGGAGATGTTTGCTATAGTTGCTAAAGAAATATGGGCAAAAGAAAAAGGTCTTTCAAGAGATGAAGTAACATCAGTTGCTATTATGCCTTGTATAGCAAAAAAATATGAAGCATCAAGACCAGAATTTTCTGTTGATATGAATTATGATGTTGATTATGTTATTACAACAAGAGAACTTATAAAAATATTTGAAAATTCAGGAATAGATTTAAAGAGCCTTGAGGATGAAGAAATAGATACAGTAATGGGTGAATATACTGGAGCAGGAATTATCTTTGGTAGAACAGGTGGTGTTATAGAAGCCGCTACAAGAACTGCTCTTGAAAATATAACTAAGAAGAGAATAGATAATATAGAATTTGAACAGCTTAGAGGCTGGGATGGCTTTAGAATATGTGAACTTGAGGTTGATGATATAAAGCTTAGAATTGGTGTGGCTCATGGGCTTAAAGAAGCAGCTAAGATGCTTGATAAGATAAGATCTGGTGAAGAATTTTTCCATGCTATAGAAATCATGGCCTGCATAGGTGGCTGCATCGGCGGTGGTGGTCAGCCTAAAATAAGAAAAAATAAGCAGGAAGTTTTAGAAAAAAGAGCAGAGGGATTAAATAATATAGATAGATCTAAAACACTAAGAAGATCTAACGAAAACCCAGAAGTTATTGCAATTTATGAAAAATATTTAGAACATCCACTAAGTAATAAAGCACATGAATTACTTCATACTAGGTATTTCCCTAGAATCAAAAAGAGTAATGATTAGATTTAAAGTTTAAATGATAAGGGCTATCTCAAAAAAGTATTTTGATTTGAGATAGCCCTTATATTTTTGAAAGTGAAATATAATATTTTTTATGGTTTTATTATAGTAATGTGTGAAAAACTGCCTATTTATTCTAAATAATATGTTTTTATAGTAGAAGACCATAATTTATTAATGATGCTTAACAGTTAAAAATTATTGAAAAATATATGTTAAATTATTAATTTGGATTCAAATAATTTACTTTATTCGAAGTAAATGGCGCAAAGTATTATTTTTTAAACAATAAAATAACTTATATGGAAAAATGTATGAAATATATATTATAATAAAAGAGACTCAATATTAAATTTAGGTTAAGTTTTATTAAAAATAGTTTAAATTTTTATTAAAATAGAATATACTAGTACAGGATTGTGTTAACTAATAATTTGTCGAAGGTTATATTTTATAGGGAGATGTGATAATAATGTTTAATTTAAATCCAAAAGAAGATAAATTCTACAAAATGTTTATTGATGCGGCTAAGAATGTTGATGTAGCTGCAGAAACTTTAAGGAGTAGTCTGGATTCATTATCTAATATTGAAGATGATGCCGTTAAAATTGAAGAATTAGAACATATAGGAGATAAATTAGTTAGTATTGTAGTTAAAGAATTGAATGAATCATTTATAACTCCATTTGATAGAGAAGATATATACAAGCTAATTAAAAGATTAGATGATATATTAGACTTAATTAATTCAACTGTACATAGATTTGTAATGTTTAATATTACAGAAGGTACAGAAGGTTCTAAACTTTTGGCAGACTTATTAATAAAATGTACAAAAGATATTGTAGGCTTAATGGGTGAACTACATTTGATTGGCAGCAAAAACAATATTCTTGAGAAAGTTATAACTATAAACAAGCTCGAGAGTGAAGCTGATCGCATTTTTAGAAAAACAGTTGGAGAATTATTTAGAAATGAAAAAGATCCAATAGAAATAATTAAATGGAAAGAAGTATATCAATTATTAGAAAATACTATAGATAAATGTGAAAAGATTGCAAATATTGTAGAGGGAGTTGTCATAAAGAATGCTTAGTACTATGACTATAACAATATTAATAGTAATAATGACATTAATATTTGACTTTATTAATGGATTTCATGATACGGCAACAGCAGTAGCTACTTCTATAACAACTAGAGCTCTTAAACCCAAAACTGCAATAGTCATATGTGCAATATTTAATTTTATTGGAGCATTCTCAGGAACTGCAGTTGCAAAAACGGTAGGTGAAAGTATTGTAAGCCATAATGACATGCCTCAATGGGTTATATTAGGAGTATTAATATCAGCAATAATATGGAATATAATTACATGGTATTTTGGTATTCCAAGTAGTTCTTCACATGCACTAATTGGTGCACTAGTTGGTGGAGGAATAGCATATAATTGCAGCTTCAATGTAGTTAAGTGGAATAATCTATTTAATGAAGTAATAATATGGATATTTATAGCGCCTGTTATAGGATTTACAGTAGGATATTTTTTAATGATATTATTAAATTGGATTTTAAGACCATTTAAACCTGGTATAATAAATAAAATATTTTTAAAACTTCAGGTTGTTGCAGGTGCATTTATGGCGTTAAATCATGGCGGTAATGATGCACAAAAATCTATGGGACTTATAACTATGGCATTACTTAGTGGTGGAGTCATCAGTACATTTGATGTTCCTGTATGGGTTATAGCATGTTGTGCTTTGGCTATGGCTCTTGGAACAGCAAGTGGAGGAAAGAAAATAATTAAAACTATGGGAAGTGGAATGGCTAAGTTAACACCAGTAAATGGTTTTGCGGCTCAAACAGGTGGTGCTGCGGTTATATTCTTAGCAACACTTTTTCATGCACCGGTTAGTACAACCCATATAATTTCAACAACAGTAATGGGTGTTGGAGCATCTAAAAGATTTAAATCAGTAAAATGGGGAGTTGCTCAAAATATAGTTTGGGCTTGGGTATTAACTATTCCAATTACAGCAGCTCTTTCAGCGTTAATTATATATATAATGAAAATGTTTGGATAATTTAATATAAATGATTGGATGAAAAAATATTTTCATTTTAATAGCCTGCAGATTCTTATGAGATGAGAATTTGCAGGCTATTTTACATAATTTATATTTAATTTTTTTATTTACACTTCTTGCTACATTGAATACAATTGGAATTACTTTCTGGTGATTCTAAGTGAATCATGATTTCAGTATGAGCTAATGATTTTTTTATGTCATTTTCAATTTTATCACATATATCATGAGCATCTTTAATTGTCATATTTTCGGGAAATACAAGATGCAAATCTACATATCTAATTCGTCCAGATTTTCTTGTTTTAAAATCATGATAATTACAAAAGACTGCAGAAAATTTATTTATGCTAGTTTTTATAATTTCAATTTCAGCGTTAGATAGCTTTACATCTAAGAGCGGGTTGAATGCAGAGACTAATAATTCAACGGCTTCTTTTAGTATAAAGATGGCAACTAAAATTGCAACAATAGGATCTAGATAATTTAATTTGGTTATCCATATAAGGAGTAATCCAATTCCAACGCCAAATGACGTATAGACATCCGTTTTTAAATGTAGTGCATCAGCTTCCAATGCTATAGAATCTTCTTGTTTAGCAACTTTGTACAATTTCCTTGATACAATATAATTTATACCAGAAGAAATGAACATGACAATAAATCCAAAGCCTACAGACTCCATTTCACCAGGATTAATTATTTTTCTTATTGCTTCAATTATTATCCAAACTGAAGCTGCTAGTATGAGAAGTGCCTCAATTACCCCTGAAATATTCTCAACTTTCCCATGACCGTAGGGATGTACATCATCAGCTGGCCGATCAGATATTCTTACAGAAAAAAAAGCTATTATGGCAGCTAATAGATCCATAGTTGAATGTATAGCTTCCGATATTATGCTTACTGAACCAGTTGTGAGTCCGACAATCAATTTGAGAATTATTAAAGTGCTATTTGAAAGCAATGACAATCTAGCAACTTTAACTTTTGAATTCATATAAAATACCTCCAAACTCAATTAAAGTTTTATCAGTTGATAAAACAAATTAACATTATAATATACTTAAAAATAGTCAAAGTCAAGGAAAAATGGAGTTGGTATGCTCCATCAATTGATAATGAAATGCAATCATTTTACAATTAATAAATTGAATTAAATATATTAGCTTTTTTTATGAAATTGAATATCTTGATAATGTAAATACTATTAATATATAATATGGAGGCATAGTGGGAAAGTTAAATTATGATGAATTAATACTTTTAGATAGTTTTATATATTTAGAGTGGAGTGCTGCAAAAGATAAACCTTTTATAAATGTAGTATATGATTTGATGAATGCTGAAAATTTTCCGGAGAATATTGAAGTAATGGGAGATTGTTCAATAAACCTGGAGAGAAGTGAATGTATAAAAATGTTTGAGCAAATTATAAATAAGCATAGCTTTCGAAAATTGAAAATCAAAGATATTAGTAGTAACGAAAATGGAGTTAAGTATGCATGTTTTATGGATGAGGAAAATAATGTTACAGTTGTATTTAAGGGTACAGTATCAAAAAGTGAATGGAATGATAATGGTGTTGGAGCATATGAATATACAACGAAGGAGCAAATTGATGCTTTAAATTATATAAATGGACTTAAATATAATAATATAACTGTGACTGGGCATTCAAAGGGAGGAAATAAGGCTCAATATGTAGCCATATTGTCTCCTAAGGTAAGTGAATGTATATCTATTAATGGACAAGGCTTTTCTAATGAATTTATGGACTTGTATAATGTAGATATAAATAAAAATAAGTTTAAAATAACATCTATAAATGCAAAATATGATTATGTCAGCTGTTTATTTAACTCAATCTCAGGAAAAGAACATTATATTGAAACAGAAATTCAGCTTAATCCATTTGACTATCACAAGGCTAGTATACTTCTAGATGATAATGGAAATTTAAGAAAAGAGACTAGTGAAGCAAAGTTTTCAAAAATAATCAATGGATTCTCACAAGCTGTAATAACAGATTTACCAGGAGATATAAAAAGCTTTGTAACCAATAAGATTATAAATGTAATAGAATTAATTTTATGTAAAAAAGAAAATAAAAACGATCCGTTGAAGGTAGCAGGCGAAATTTTAATAATGCTTTATAATGAGAGTAATCTAAAATTTTTTGATATTTTTCGTATGACATATCCTATATTAGAGCTGTTGATCTTACCACTTTTATTTTGGAACGATTTTGTTAATATAGAAGAGAATAGTTCAAAAGAACTTCTTGCTGCTACCATAAATAATATTGATACTTTAGGACATGAAATAATAAAAAAGATGGAATTTATAAATGCAGATAAAATTGAAATGATAAATGGTATATTAAAAGAATTTGACAATTTAATTGATGATCTTAAATATGGGATATAATTACAAGGATTATTTAGTAAGAGCGAGCGATTAATTAAAAGTAAAGATTTTATAAAGTTTTTAGAATTTTAAATAAAAATAAGTTGTAATAATAAAGAATAAATTAAATAAAATAATATGATATTCTTTTGTATACAATTCAAATCATGGGGGGAGTTTAGGACTTAAACAAAATATAATAAAAAGTAACACATCAAAAGGTGAAAATGAGTGTTACTTTTCATTAGGATATTTATTTAATGGGGTAAATATTTATGAAAAAATTATTATCTAACTTTGTAACTTGATTATAATTGGCCAATATGTCAGGAAAGTGACAAATTTAAATAATATATATGAGTTGAAATTAAAATGAACACAGTGATAGTAATCTATTGGATAGGAGAAAAAGATATTTCACCTCTACCAATTATTGCCGCAGTATCCCCTTCTTGAATAGGACCAAGCTTTACGAGTTCATTCGGATTTATGAATCTTAGAAACACTTTTTGATCACCATTGGAATTAATTATTGATATAGTAAGACGATTATCTTGAGTTATTAATTTTGCTGTAATATATTTCCCAGCATATAGAGATATATCATAAATACCTTGTGTGTAAGTAGTAGCAATAGGTAATGGTTGTGCTTGTGTAATCTTAAAAGATATAAAGAAAATTATCAGGGAAAATCCCAAAAGCTTTTTTGTATTCATAACTACACCTCCATTTTACTAGTATTTTATTTTTTATTATTCACAATACTAAGAACCAAACGTAGTTTATATAAAATATGTAGAAAAGATATAGTAAAATATCTTTTATTGAATGATTACTTCTCCGTTACCAACTACTACAATTCTGTAATTAGGTTGTAAAGGTAGTAGACTATAGCTTTCTGAATTAGGTTTTAAGCGTATAGACTGTATTTGGAGTTGATTTTCATCAAAAAGTAGTACATACACGCTTTGACTAGGAGAAATATTCTGAATAGAATACCGATTATTAGGTGAAATATTAAAATCAGATAATTGATAAATCCCCTCTTTAAAGTTAGTAACTGCAAATGCAGATATTGATAAAAATATATTAAATGATAAAAATATTAAAATTAAGAATATAGTAAATTTTTTCATTGATATGTAAC
>JAEZKY010000370.1 GCA_023435985.1 Bacillota bacterium
TTCTTTAAAAAATAGATCATTTTCTGTTCTTTACTAAATTTTACCTTTTTTCGAGATAAAGTGTTCATTTCTATTTCAAGATAATCCATTACATCACCTATTGCTTTTTCAAGTGTAGGATCATGTTTATAAGTCAGAGTGTCATTTAAGGTTGTATTTTTGAACTGTTCAATACTTATCTGTATATTAATCATATCAATCATCTCCTTCAAAATTTTCAATATTTTAATTATTTTTAATCATAAATGTCAAGAAAATATGATGACTTTTAAAAAAATAATTATGGGATTAAGTTATTTTGCAAGTTCATAATGCAAAATGTGATTTTAGAAACGAAAATGTAAAATGGTTGGTGATTATTTCTAATATTAATACCAAATTTGGTAGAGAAAATTTTATTAGAATCATGGGTAAGAAATAGCCAATTGTACTTTATTTAAGAAAAGTTAATGAGTAAGATGTTATTTGATTTGGATTCTAATGTTGGAAAAGCAATGAATGGCAGTTTAGAAACCATACTCTATATATTAGAAAGATAAAATTAGATATAGAAACAGAAATAGAAACCAATTTTTAATTGTGCAATTGTTAATGCATTAAATATGCAAGAATTATTAGTATGTATATCTGTTATATGAATCTAATGTATTTCTAATTTTAAAATACTTTTGATTTGGTAGAATTTTTTTTGATTTTTTCGACAAATTTTGATTTTTTTAATAGTTGGCTTACCCATTAATTTTAAATGTAAGTTAAATGAATCAATGAACTAAAAAGAACTAAGCAATTAACTTTAGTTCTAAAACGTTCCTTTTATAAAAAATACTTTATAAAAGTATATTTGATCTCCTTAATATTTCAAAAAATATGTCATTCTTAAAGATATAAGATATTTTTATTAAGGGAGAGATAGAGTATGGAAAAAGCAAAATTGCAAATTAAAAGAGAAGATTTATCAAAAGTTTCAGGAAAGATTAATAATATAGTTACTACCAAAGCATCAATTAATAGTTTGCTAGAAAATGTTGATAGGGAATTATTTGTTAAGCATATTAGTTTAATAGACAAAGATAAGATTGCTTTATTTATAGCATATGATGGCAAGAAAATTTTAAAGAGTGAATTAGTAGAATTAGCAGCAGAAAAAATATACGGAAATGAATTTATGATGATTAAATTTTATAATGAATTTAAAGATATATTAGCAGTAAATCCAACAGAATTAGAAGAGGTATTAGGCTGTACTAAAATGGAAAGAAAAAGATGGACAAATGAAAATTTATTAAAAGTCTTTGAATATAGAACATTTAGAAAATATGGACAAACATTAGAGTATCCAGTATTCGATAGACTTCAAGTATGCTCAATAACAGAAGAAAATGTTGCCAGTTGGAGAGAAGAATATGAGAAAATTAAAAAGAAAAATAAAGAAATAGCAACTCATAAGGCTATTGAAACTAGAAAAATTAATGAGAATATGAGAGCAGATTTTAAGAAAGAGTTTAAGAAGATACTAGCATCTTGGTATAGATTAGATGGGAAGTTAGGGGCTACCTTTGAATTAGCATATTGGACTGTTTGGATATCTAGGTGGGCAAAAGAAAATCAGGAGAAGGCTTATGATGCTGTTAGGAATAAAGAGTCATATCTAAGTCAGAAGGAATACTTATATAAACTTAAAAATGATGCTTTAAATCAATTAATAAAATCTGAATATGCTTCTCAAAGTTTTTATAGATCAGAAAATCATTGTAAGGAAAGTTTTGAATTATGCAAGGATCATTATGAAGCGTGGAAAGAAGAAAGAGAATGGATTTACATGAGTAAATGGACTTATTTTGAAAGACATAAAGAGGATATACAAGAATGTTCTAACTGTAATTATGATGCAGGAGAAGATTATTACTCTTTATTCTATCTGGAAATTGAACATAATGAAATTAAAGATTATAAATTTAATTTCCATACGCCATATAGTATAGGGAAAAGTATTTTTAGGAATAAGGATGAATTACCAATGGTTAAGAATAATGAGGATGTAGATGGAATGTTTAGATTTGGTAGAAACCTTTTTGAAGAAGAAAAAGTAGTTTACAGAGAAAAAGATGTAATTAAGAAATTTTTAGAGGCTATTGAAAAATATAAGATGTATGATGGGGTTTAGAATGTAAATTTCAATCTGAAAGTATATAAATGTATACTTAGGTATGTACTTAATATAGTTATTTCTGATATAACAGTATAATGTCGCTTTTACATAATAATATCACAATTTATGATATAATCTATTATATGGAAAATGAATGTAAATAAGGGATGTGGTCGTTATGAAAAAAGATCCAACGGCATTTGTAAGTTATAGTTGGGAAGGTGAAGAACATAAAAACTGGGTATTAGCACTTGTAAGTAAATTATTTGAAAATGGAATAAAAACTGCAATTGATGTATTTGAAACTCAAACAGAGACGGTAAATCTATATAATATGATGATAAAAAATATTAGAGAGAAAGACTATACAATTCTTGTTTTAACTGAGAATTATGCTGAGAAAGCAGATGATTTGCAAGGGGGTGTAGGATTTGAAACTAATCTGTTAATTTCATCAATAATGGATAATTTTAATAAGATTATACCTATAGTTAGAACAAAGGGAAATAAATCAAAGGCTATACCGTTTTACTTGAGAGGTGTCTATTATATCGACTTTTCTAATGATGAACAATTTGAAGCAGTTTTTAAAGAGTTATTACATAGGATTTATAAAGTTGATCAAATAGAAGAACCTAAACTTGGAGTGAGACCAGATTTAAAACCCAAAAAGATAGAGTCAAGTTCAAGTATTGACAGATATATTTTTGAAATTGAAGATAATACTTTAATTCCAAACTTGTTAAGAATAACGGATATGGATAAAAATAAGTTTATGAAAGAAAGTTATACAGATATAATAAATGGATTACATAGTTTACTGAAAAAAACAAATGCAAGTAATAGTAATTTTGAATTTGAATTTGATACTATTTCACCTAAAAAAGTAATGGCAAGAATATATTTGGATGGGACTCGGAAATATTCATTTAAAGCATGGTTAGAAAATGGGGTGGCGTTGCCTGATACAATAAATCTTTCTTATGGATATTTGATAAAAGACAGCGATGACTTAATTAGTGAAAGAATAACGTGTGAATTAGATAAAGAAAATAAATTGGGGCTCAAAATGAATATGAACTTTAACAAAAATATTATTAATTCTAAGTCCGTAACCTTAGAAATTTGGAGAAACATGATGATTCTTTTAAAAGTATATTCATGTGAAAGAAAGTTATAAAAATAAAAACGAAAAGACATTGTATTTTGCAAGGATTTAAAAGTTATAAATAAAGAGATATAAATATGGAAAGGCTTACTATGCAAAAGTTAGAAAAAGCGTTATGAGATGTAGTCGATATATTTAGAGCAAATTAGATTTTTAGTTGAAATGCTATGGAAGGCAAGATTGAATGGGATTATGATTGATGCTAGAATTACAAAATTTAAAATTGATGGAAACGCTATAGTGCTGAACAGATATGGAAAATGCTCATGAGTTATGAAGGCTGGTACTTTGAATTGAAGATAAAAGAACCTTCGGATCAGATATATAGGGAACAGGATTAAGTAATAAGTTCAAATGATATAATTTAGCAGAGGACATGAAAAATTTCTTTGCTATTTTTATTTATGATATAATGAATTATATGGAAATTGAATGTAAGTAAGGGATGTGATTGTTATGGAGAAAGATCCAACTGCTTTTATTAGTTATAGTTGGGACAGCCAAGAGCATAAACGGTGGGTATTATCTCTTGTAAGTAGATTATTTGAAAATGGAGTTGAAACATCTATAGATGTATTTGAAACCCAAACAGAAACTGTAAACTTGAATAATATGATGATAAAGAATATTAGAGAAAAAGATTATACAATTATTGTTTTGACTGAGGAATATGCTAAAAGGGCAGATAATTTACAAGGTGGGGTTGGATTTGAGACTAATATGCTAATTCCATTTATAATGAGTAACTTGCAAAAAATTATACCAATAGTACGTACAAATGGGGATAAATCAAAGGTAGTACCGTTCTATTTGAATGGTGTATTGTATATAGATTTTTCTGATGATAGACAATTTGAAGAGTCATTTAAAGAATTATTACATAGGATCTATAAAGTTGATTTAATAGAAAAGCCTAAACTCGGAGCAAGACCAGATTTAAAACCTCAAAGGATAGAAGAAAATGTTAATAAGACTAGTTTTGAAATTGAAGATAACACTTTAATTCCTAATTTTTTAGGAGTAACAGATATAGATAAAAACAAATTTATGAAAGAAAGTTATTCATATATAATAAATGGACTACATAGTTTGTTGGAAAAGACAAAAGGAAGTAATAGTAATTTTGATTTTGAATTTGATATTATCACATCTAAAAAAGTAATTGCTAGAATGTATTTAAATGGTACTCAAAAGTATTCATTTAAAGTGTGGCTAGGAAGTGGATTTGGAGCAAGGCAGGAGACAATAAATCTTTCTTATGGACATTTTGTAAGTGATAGTGATACCTCAATGAATGAAATAATTATGTGTGAATTAGATAAAGAAAATAAATTAGGCCTTAAAATGACTATGAATTTTAGTGGAAGCAGAGATGTTCTTGATTCAAAGTCTATAACAGCAGAAATTTGGAAGAATATTATTAATTACATTCGTTAAAATTGGGAGGATTTAAATGCTAGATTATAATGAAATGAAAAACTATTTTCGTGGTAGGTTACGCAGCAATAGCAAGGAAGTAATTGTAAGTAAAATAATTAATAGAGCAGAGGAAATAGTTGGGGCGAAAGATATTAAGTTATTTTATCCGCAAAATATATTTGTAGAAGAAAAGGATTTTAAATTTTATGTGTTTTACAATAATAAAATACTAAAAGTTAGTGAGGATAATAATTTTATAGTTACTAACTTTTATAATATAGAGAAAATAGATAAAGTTGAATTAAAAGAGAATTATAAGGATGAAAGTGAAAAGATACTTGAAATAAAGTTTAAAGATAATGAATTTTTCACATTTAATAGTCATGAGGATACAAATGAGTATTATAAAATAGATTTAGCAAGTATTATAGAAGAAATTTGCAAAAATATTATTTCATGCAAAGACTCAGAAATCAAAAGTAAAGAGGTATAGAGATGGAAAAACTTACGATACAAAAGTTAGAAAAAACATTATGGGATGCAGCAGATATCCTAAGAGGGGAACTTAATGCTGCACAATACATGGA
>JAEZKY010000371.1 GCA_023435985.1 Bacillota bacterium
ATATAGTCAAGAGATTAAATAGAATGGAATAAAGAATTTAGAAATTATGATAATTTTATAAATAAAAAATAAAAATTCATTGTGGAAGTTTATATTCAACCTAAATTTAGTTGAACTTATCAAGGGCACGAAGTGCATCGAACAAAATATACATCACATTTTTGGCATATTATTTTTTTCATATGCCTAAGCAACTTTTCCAAAACTTAAACATATTATAATATCAAGCACTGCGGTGGAGGAAAAAGGTGTTTATATTAAATAGCTTTATAGAGTTAATATGCAATTCATTCTTTTTGACAGGATATGTAACAAGCAACAATACATTTCCGTTGCCATTGGATGAGACAGAAGAGCAAATGTATTTAAAGAAATTTAGAGAGGGAGATAAAAGTGCAAAAAGTATTCTGATTGAAAGAAACCTAAGACTAGTGGCACATATAGTTAAAAAATATTCATTTCCTAATAAAGATGTGGATGAATTAATTTCTATTGGTACGGTTGGACTAATAAAGGCTATTGATTCTTTTGATTCTAGTAAAGGAACTAGGCTTGCTACTTATGCTTCAAGATGTATTGAAAATGAAATTTTAATGCTGTTCAGAAATAATAAAAAGCAAAAAAGTGAAATTTATCTTCAAGATCCAATTGGAGTTGACAAGGAAGGAAATGAATTTTGTTTAATGGATATATTAAGCAGTGAAAAGGATTGTGTTTTAGAAAAGGTTGAAAATAATTTACAGGTTAGAGCTTTATATAAAAAGTTAGTGGAATCCTTAACTAAAAGAGAAAGTGCTATTCTGATTATGAGATATGGTCTAATAGATGGAAAATGTAAAACTCAAAGGGAAATAGCAATAAGTTTAGGGATTTCTCGTTCTTATGTATCAAGAATAGAAAAGAAAGCTTTGAAAAAATTAAAAAAAGAATTGTTTACACGGACTTAGATTAATACAATAGAATAAAAATTAATTATGGAAAGAAATATTGACATACTTAGAAAGAGGGTGCTATTTTTAATATAGTACCTTATTTTTGTAAGTGTGCTAAAAATTAACTTAGTAGATACCAAAATATACTATTAAGGAAAAGCTTATGATAAGGATAAATATTTCGATAATATATTTATATAGAAAATTTAATATTTGATAGCTTTTAATAAGTAATTATGGGAAGAAATCACTAAATTTAGTAACTCGTATAAAGATTAACTTCGTGATATAGTTCTCGAAGCATAATATGCATATAGAAATTTAAGAAATGAGAAAGGTTTTAAGGATAATGAAAATGGGAGGTGCAAATTTTAAATTAAACCATTTTAATTAACAACTAATATGCGTCTTTATATTAAGTTAGAAGTTCAACATGTAAAATATTAAGAAGAAATATTTATGAGTAGTGATATTATATTTAGAGAAGAATATGAAAGTGAATATGCAGGGACAAATGAAAAAAAGATAATATCTACTCAAATAAAAGAGGATTTTCAACAAATGTGTTGAATATAATGCAATTAGTAGATTTTTTTCTGCAAAGAAGGGAAAGAATTAGTCATGCAACAAGAGATAATTACAGCTATAGATTTTGGCACCCAAAAGTTGTCTGTAACATTAGCTGCTGAGAAAAATGATGAACTAGAAATATTAGGCGTTAAATCATGTAAATCAGCAGGTATAGAGAAGGGTTTACTAATAGACATTGAAAGATGTAGAGAAAATGTAATAACATTACTAAATGAATTGGAGAGAGATGTAAAAAAAGAAATAAAAAATTTAACGATTGGAATTTCCTCAAACAAAATCAGGATTACAGAGACAACGATAGGTATTAAACTAGATGAGAATAAGGTTACGAGTAAAGATTTGATAAAAGTATTAAAAAAAGCCAAAAAGAGTATTCCTATAAGTAATGATGAATCAATAATAGACATACTCATAAATTTTTATATATTAGATGATAATGTAATATATAAGGATATATTAAATTGGAAGGGAAATGACCTTGAGGTAAATCTTACTTTGATAGTAGCAGAAACAAATGAAATCCAAAAATACTATGACTTGTTTAAGGAAACGAAGTATAACATTCAATTCTTTAAATTAAATATATTATCAGGAAAACAAATATTTCTAAATGAAAAAAATTCTATGGGATATATGGCTTTAGTGGATATCGGAGCTGGTATTACAGATATAGCTCTGTTCAATGATGGTATACCTAAAAATATAGATAATATTCCAGTTGGTGGAAATAACATAACAAATGATTTAGCCATTTGTGGAAGGTTTTCATTTTTAGAAGCTGATAATATAAAAAAGATTTATTCTAGTAATTATAAGGCGTTATATATAGATGATTCGATTCCAGATGAAATTGAGGTCGGAACTATAAAAGTACCTAAAAAACTATTCTATGAAGTTGTAGAAGCTAGGATTGAAGAAACATTAAGTCATATTAATATAAAAATAAAAAATACTGGTCATTATGATAGAATTTGTAGTATAATTCTATATGGGGATGGTATTAGCTATTTTGAAGATATTAGTGAAATCGTTCGTAAGAATTTAAAAATAAAAACTAAAATTGTAAGAAGAAATGATTTAGGAATAAAAAATTCAGAGAATATAACTTCAATGGCAATAGCTAAAGAAGTATATGATAGATTAAATTTATTAGAAGATAGAAATGTGGTTCTGATTAATAACAATAATGAAGTTAAGGCAATTAATGAGAAGGAGCATTTACACAATAATGAAGGTAAAAATCATATTTTAAAAAAAGTTAAAGTTTTTTTTAGTAAGATTTTTTAAGGGGAGGAATTGTTTTGTTAGATTTTGAGACAGATATACAAGAATTAACCAATATAAAAGTAATTGGTTGCGGTGGTGGTGGAAGCAATGCCGTAAATAGAATGATTGTTGAAGGATTAAAAAATGTTGAGTTTATTGCGATAAATACAGATAAGCAAGCATTAATGCTTTCTAATGCAAATCAAAAGATTCAAATAGGGGAAAAATTAACTAAAGGTTTAGGTGCTGGTGCGAATCCTGAAATAGGAAAGAAAGCAGCTGAAGAAAGCAGAGAAGAAATTACAGCTTCTATAAAAGGAGCTAATATGGTCTTTATTACTGCTGGTATGGGTGGTGGAACAGGAACTGGTGCCGCTCCTGTTGTTGCTGAAATAGCTAAGTCTATGGATATATTAACTGTAGGAGTAGTTACAAAGCCATTCCCTTTTGAAGGTAAAAGAAGAATGAGACATGCTGAAATGGGAATAGCAACTTTAAAGGAAAAAGTTGATACATTAGTTATAATTCCTAATGAAAGACTACTTAATATGGCAGATAAAAAAACAACGTTGCTGGATTCATTTAAATTAGCGGATGAAATTTTAAGACAAGGTGTACAGGCAATTTCGGATTTAATTACAATAACTGGTGTAATTAATGCTGATTTTGCAGATATAAAGGCAGTAATGCTAAATAAAGGTTTAGCTCATATGGGAGTTGGATTTGGAAAAGGCGAAAGTAGAACTCAAGATGCTGTTAAACAAGCTATATCTTCTCCTCTTTTAGAAACATCAATAGATGGAGCTACAGATGTTATCATAAACTTTACCGGTGGTGCAGACCTTGGAGCGTTAGAAGTTTATGATGCAGCAGATGTTGTACGTGAGGCTGTAGATCCAGATGCAAATATAATAGTTGGAGCAGTTATTGATGAAACACTTACTGAAGAAATAAGAATAACTGTTATAGCAACAGGCTTTGAGAATGAAAATAGCAAAGTTGAATTAAGTTCAATAATAGAAGAACCAAAGAAGCCTAAAGCTCAAGAAGTGGTAAAAGAAGAACCAGAAGTTGCTATTGCTGCAAAAGAACCAGAAATTAGCCATAATAGTTATGAGCCTGATGATTTAGATATACCTGTTTTCTTGAGAAGACAAAAGAGACATTAATATAAAATTGTATTGTTCTTAATTTAATGAAATAGAACAGAAATTTATTTTAGACTAAGAAATATATATGAGTTAAATAAGTTTGACTAATGATGGTTATTAGTTGATTTATAGTTAAGAATTCATATATAAGTTTCTCAGCTGACGATAAATTTCTGTTCTATTTTTTTATGCCTATTTTAAAAGAATATTTTAGAAATCAACTTTAGGATATCTTTTTTAACTTGTCACTTAGTATTGTAATAAATCAAAGCTTAAGTATGTTTATCTAAATCGTATAGTTGACTTATAGATAGAATAATTATGTATGCGATTTTGATAAATAAGCACATAAGTTTGTTTCATAATAAGATATCTATATATATTGAGCAGTGTTTTGTTATGCTTATTTTTAGCAAATTTATATAAGATAGAATAATTTATTTTTACACAATAAGTTAGTTTTAAATATAAAAAAGTAAACAAAAAAATATGGTGTAAATATATGTAAAAAGTTCAATTAAAAAAACAGAATTATTTAATGTGATTGTGACAAATTTTTGAAATAAATAAGTATATAATAAACTTCAGACAGGCGGGAGGAGTTAAC
>JAEZKY010000099.1 GCA_023435985.1 Bacillota bacterium
CCCCTAACCTAGTTCTTGTCTGCATTGCTGTTTGTGATCCCCAGTTTCCTGAACATTTTGGATCATTAGAGTACGCAGTTAATTCAGCCTTTATTGGCATACCTATCGGTTTTTGGTTTTCTTGAGCTTCTGTCGGTGCAGCTTCAACCTTTTCAGTTTCTGCTGGTGTTTCATTTATGTCATTCGCTGAAATCTCAGTATTTTCCTCCGCTGGATTTTCATGCCCTTCTATTTCAGCATTTTTCATCTCAGAACTATCGATATATTTGCTTGTAACAGTTTTGTTTATTATAAAATCTTTTTGTTTAACATTAAAATAGTCTGCTCCGAGATTCATTAGAAATATTACCAAAAGAAAAGTTATCTTTAGTAAATTTCAATTAAATTTTAACAAACAACCACTCCTTGTGTTTTATTTGCAGTTTGCAATTTTATACATTTTACGACTGCATTAGTCACCGATATGGCATGTCATCCATTATAATCTAATAATTTTTTTAAGTCAAGAGCAATTTTTGTCATAAATAGATAAAAATTTCATGATCCCATATAATAATATTAAATTTAATAACTTTCTACATGCACTTAACGATAAACATATAAATTAGTAAAATAAAAAACAAATCATTTTTTTAACTTCCTAGCAGTTTCTAACAACTTCAGCACTCCTATTGAAATTAAACCGCTATACATTATAAACCCTTCAAAAGCGCCATAGCCGAATATATTCCCAATCTGGCGACAATTGCTATAAATATAATTAAATACTTTCATATCTAAACTAAACATATTTTTTCATTCCTTATAAATTTGTATCTATGTAAAATATATGTGTTAGAAATATAAACTAAAACTTTATTTTATAACAGCATTAAATTATAATTCTTATCCCATAACATATCCAAAGTACTAATATATATGTTGCATTTATTCATATTTTCTTGAATAAATAATAAATTTAATATATAGATTTTTTCTAAACTAATTCTGGCTCACGAACTTCACCATATATTGCAGAAATGGTATCAAGTGTATTCTGAGGCGCCGGATCTAATGGGTAATATCCTTTTCTAACCATATACTGCCAAATCTCATATGCGTGATTACAACTCATAGTAAAAGCATCCTTCAAAAATTCTCTTACCTGTGGACTACTTGCTTCCATCGCTGACCACGCGTATTCTCTTCCAGCTCTCTTCAAAGTTAAAAGATATGCAGTTGCTATTTCCCTGTCATTCATCTCATGCACTTGCGTTCTTGGTGTTATTGGCGGAAAATTATTAGTTGGTGATTTAGTATAGTCCTGTAATGTTTTACTTAACTCAGGAACATTAAGTTTTTGTGTTGAACCATTATTTTTACTCAAAAATTCAACCTTCATATTATAGTCTTGAATGTGTGCTGGAAAATGAGCTTGTATCATTGCTTTTAATTCCATATCTTGAGCTGCATTTATAAACATAGCCATGTTTGTTATAGAGTTTACGCAACTTATAGTTAATTCATGTAAATCATGCATTTCGTGATCACCTAATTGCATAACAATTACCTCCTAATTTAATATTATTGTTTTCACAATAAATAATTTACCACTAGGAGATTATTTTTATACTATTATTTTTCATAATAATAAGAATACATTTAATTTTGTTTTTCTTAAAGATATATTATATAATATACTATGTTTGCTTTATAGAAAATTATAAAAACTTTACTTAAGTAAAACAAAAACTTCTATAAGTAATTTATTTATTATGTCTCAAACTGGAGGAATCTTATGAAAAACACGCGAACTATTTATATTTATTTAATATTATTTATTGGAGTTTTAGCACTTTCAACCTCTGCTATATTTGTAAAACTTTCGAGTGCGCCTGCTCCAATTGTAGCCACTTATCGTATGATGTTTTCCACAATGCTTTTACTGCCTGCATTGCTTTTCAATAAAGATATTACTCATGAATTAATAAATCTGTCTAAGAAACAATTACTGCTAGGTGCTATTTCTGGAGCTTTCCTTGCTTTTCATTATGTACTTTGGTTTGAATCTTTACATTATACTTCCATGGCAAGTTCAACTATATTTGTTACACTTCAGCCTTTATTTTCATTTGCCGGTGGATATTTTTTCTTTAAAGAAAGATTAAAACTATTTGCAATTGGCGGAGGAATTTTAGCCATAGTCGGAAGCTTTATAATTGGACTAGCCGATTTCAATATTGGAGGTCCGGCACTGTTTGGTGATATTCTTGCTTTAATAGCAGCTGGTGCTATAACAATTTATTTTCTCATTGGGCAGGAATTAAGAAAAGTTTTATCTCTCATTCCATATGTTTTAATTGCGTATTCATCGAGTACTTTGTTTCTACTTGTATACTCTCTTACTTTAGGTTATTCACTAACTGGATACCCATCATCAGATTGGTTATGCTTTTTAGGTTTAGCATTTGTTTCAACTATACTTGGACAGACTATTTTTAATTGGTTAATTAAATGGATGAATGCTTCAACTATTTCCATGAGCATTTTAGGCGAACCAGTCGGAACATGTATGCTTGCATATTTCATTTTTGGAAATGTAATTACTGTTCAACAGTTTGTTGGTTCCTTAATTATTTTATTTGGTATCTTTCTGTTTCTAAAGTATAACAAATGAGAGTAAAAAATTAGATCTAAAAGTTGAAAATCAAATCTCACAATGAATCCACTAAAATTTATACATATTTCCACTATTTAAATTTATTTCACCTCAAATCATTTATCCCAATTTAATTAGAATTACCTATTGACTTTGTTAAAACATTGATTATTATATCAGCAATATTATTTCTATTTTAAAGTTCCCCATTTGTTTGGTTAGTTTTTTAACAATCGACAATAAAATTTCAGAAAATTCTAAACATCCTATTGAATTAATAGTAACATATTGTTATAATATTGAATAAGATATAAAATAAAAAATATATTTTTTTATTCATAATTGTTAAATAATTAACGTTAATTATTTAACCTAATTCCATCTTTCATAACATTATATTGTTTTATAAAAATTACATTTATTAATTAGGGAAAAGGGGAGATAAAAATGATGATAATAAAAAGACCACTTCAATATGCAACTGTAATAGATAGACAAGGCGATTGCGGTGTATTTGACACCATGGATGATGCTGTTAGATTAGCTTGTATAGCAGCCGAAAAATATTCCAATCTTGATACTGCAAAAAAGAATTATATTATAAACGCAGTTACTGACTTGTTGAAAAATCGCTTAGACGAACTTAGCTCTATGCTTTGTAAAGAAATCGGACAAGATTCATACGATGACATTCTTCACGATAACATCGTTGCATTAAATAATTGCAAAAACAATTCAATACTATCTATAAATAACAAAGTGAATGGTTATATTAATTCCTGCATGGTTAACGGAATAATCGTTGAATCATCCAATCCAATTGAAACTATAATTCAAAATAGCATTTTAACTCTTGAAGCCGGAAATGCAATTGTATTTTCACCAAATAAAAATGTAAAACATGTTTTTGCTTACACTATTAAGCTTATCAATAATGCTATAGAATCTATAGGCGGACCTAAGAATCTTGTAGTTACAGTAAAAGAACCTAGTGATGAAAATACCAATATCATGATTGAAAACGAAAAGATAAACTTGATTTCTGCTATAAATAGTTGCAATGCAGAAAAGGTAGCGCTTTAATATGATAACAATTAGATTCATTAAGTGGAAATTTAATTCACTTTTAAAACTCTGAGTGAAATATACAATGGACCCCGTTATAAATAATATAAAAATTTATTTTATCCATTGTATTTTCACTCACTTTAAAAAATCATGAATTTTTACTAAGTTATCATTAAAATTTTAATTATACCTTAAATATAAAAAGCCATCCTTTCATGGATAGCTTTTCGTTTTTTATTATGTACTCAAATTTAATATTTTATTTATTATGCATTAAATTCATTTTGAAGACTATACTAATTATTTATATTCATCTAATAACTGTAATAATTCCTCAGTTTCAAAAGGTTTCTTAAGGTAACTCTTTGCACCAAGTTCTAAGCACTCATCCTTCACATCTTCATATCCAACTGCTGAAATAACAATTACAACTGCTTCAGGATTAATTTTCATTATTTCTGTTAATACATCAATTCCATCTTTTCTTACCTCAGACATATTTAAATCTAAAATAACAATCTCTGGCTTTGCATTATTAAACGTCTCAATTGCTTCATCCTTAGTGGATGCCTCGAGCATTAGATATGCACCACCTTTTTTGACAATCTTTTTTACAAACATCCTCATGTACGACGAATCATCTACTATTAATACCTTTTTCATATTAAAAACTCCTTTGTACCTTTAATTTTTAGATCTATTTATTAATTTTTAATATCCTTCTATTAAAACAAATCATTGATTTGCTTAAAAAACTTATGACATCCTTCTATTTCATGCTTCAAAGCCTCAGCTTCAAGTTTTATTGCTAATTCATGAATAGAAGTTATTCTCATAGTTCCAGATGAACCCTTCAACTCATGAGTCAATTTGGCCAATTTTTCAAATTCATTATTTTTAATAGCCTCATCAATACCTGATATTAAATCCGGCAGACATTTTATATAATCTTCAAATATCTCCATTGCGTCATCTATATCCAGTCCTGTAACTTCAACAAAACGATCAATATTATCATCTATTATTTTATTATAATCAGGTTTTCCCGTTCCATATTTTATATTTTCTTCTATCATATTGAACATCTTATCAAAATCAATCGGCTTACTTATATAAGCATCCATTCCAGCCTTAATGCATTTTTCACAATCTCCAGCCATTGCATTAGCAGTCATAGCAATAATTGTGGTATGTTTTTCATTTCCCTCTAGATGCCTTATTCTTCCTGTACTTTCATATCCATCCATAACTGGCATTTGACAATCCATAAAAACAACATCATAATCCTTTTCAGCTACTGCTTTTAATGCTTCGCTTCCATTTACCGCTATATCACAGGTCATATTACGGGATTTAAGCATCCTTATAACTATTTTACGATTAACTTCATTGTCTTCAACCAATAAGATCTTTGGCTTTAATGCATTATTAAGTTCTTTAATATTATGTTTTATTATAGCTTGCCCTTCTTCATTTTCATTGTCCAAACCTAATGTTTTAGCAATACACCTTAGCAAATCATCTCTCTTAACAGGTTTTGCTAAAAGCGCTGAAAATCCACATTCTTTTATAGCCTTTACATCGCCCTTTTGCGCAACAGAAGTTAAAAGTATTAACTGAATATCCTTTGCAATAGGTATTGTTTTTAATGTAGCTGCAAGCTCATACCCATTCATTCCTGGCATTTGATAATCTATAAGAGCAATATTGATTTTATTTTCTGTATTCGCCTTTGAAATAATTGTAGTAATAGCACTAGTAGCATCTTCAGCCTTAAATACATTTAAACCTGCCTTTTCAAGGTATGAACAAAAAATATCCCTATTATTTTCATTATCATCTACAATCAAAACATTAGTGTTAATGTTTTTAAGCTTTTCAAAATCAAGTTTCTGTTCATTAGCTCTTTTCGCTATTTTTAATCTTACATTAAATTTAAATGTGGAACCTTCTCCAAATACACTTTCAACCCAAATTTCTCCACTCATCATTTTAACCAATTCACTACATATGGCAAGCCCAAGTCCTGTTCCTCCATATTTTCTAGTTGTAGATGCATCTGCCTGACTAAAAGATTTAAATATCTTATCAATATCTTCCTCGTGGATTCCAATTCCAGTATCTTTTACCTCAAAGGTCAGTAAAACCATCTCATTTTCTTCCTCCAAGTAATTTACTGAAACAGAAATTTCGCCTTCCGTTGTAAATTTAACAGCATTACTTATGAGATTATTTAATACTTGTCTAAGTCTTGATGGATCACCAATCACCTCTTCAGGAACACCTGACTTAATCATTGCATAAACTTCAATCCCTTTTGTAGCTGCCTTTGGTGCTATTAGTGAAACCGAATCTTCTATTGTAGTTCTTAAATCAAATCTTATATTTTCCATATTCAACTTATTAGCTTCAATTTTTGAAAAATCCAATATATCATTAACAATGTCTAATAATACCTCCGAAGCAGATTTAGCTTCACGTATAAACTCTCTTTGTTCCGTGGATAACTCAGTTGATTGC
>JAEZKY010000100.1 GCA_023435985.1 Bacillota bacterium
ATTCATTTTATGAAGTTTATAGAAAAATCTTGAATTGTGAGTAAAACTAATCTATAAGAATTCCGGCTCCAGTATAAAAGTAGTTAGAATTTCGATCTAGTGTAAGTTTATTATTAGTTTCTATAGTGAAATTTTCCCAAACTACATGGTCAGTACCATAGATTGAATCTAGTATTTTGAAAGTAAAATGATCTAGGTTATATAGAGAATCTAAAAGTTTAAATGTATTTTGCTCATATTTAATAAGCATGTAATGTAGTGCTGGAGTCATATAGCCTATACTACAGATAATGATTGCGTATTTATTAGCACCTGTTTTAACCTTATCAAGGATATCTATGTTTTTTGTATATATGTTAAGGTTTTTTGCTATTGGTATAACAGTGCTATTGCTTAACATACATGTGCAAGAGTATGAACTCCAATTATCACTTAATTCATAAGCAATTTTTTCTGGGTTTGAATAAATTTCAGGAATTCCCATATTGTTTGGACCAATTTGAATTTTTTTATGTATATTAGCGACAAAGGTTCTATCATTTATAGATTGAGCTTTAGCGGTTTCCCATAAATAATAAGCAATTGAGTGTGCACCACAACTATTGCTTTCTATAGTTTGAGAAATATATGGTTTCATAATAAAATCAGTCTCCTTTCAGATATAGCATATTAATTTAATCACTATAAAAATTATAACGCCTATTTTGTATAAATAAACCAAATTCTGTATCAAATAAAAATATATCCAGTAGATTTTTGCTAGACAATTCTAAAATGTTGCGCAGTATGTAGATTTGACGCAGTAAATTTAAAGAATTGTTCCTTGAAAAGTGAATAGTATGATATATATGCTATAATTATTATTAAATAAATAGTAATTTATAGAGGTGAAAAAATGGGAGAACATTTTAGGTCATTATCAGCTATAATTCCAATTATTTTGCAGAAAAAAGATGATAATGTACAAATTTTATTGCATCGCAGAAAAAATACTGGTTATAAAGATGGAATGTGGGATCTGGCAGGTAGTGGGCATGTTGATGAAAATGAAACAGCTAAAATGGCTGTTGTAAGGGAATGCGCAGAGGAATTAGGAATTGACGTAAAAATAGCAGATTTATCTTTTGCTCATTTATCTCATCGTGTTAATGATGTCGGAGAAAGAACATATTATGATATTTATTTTGTCGTTAATAAGTATGATGGTATACCTAAAATCATGGAACCGGATAAATGCTCAGAATTAAAGTGGTTTAAAATAACTGATTTGCCAAATGACATTATGGATATTAGAAAAATAGTTCTTGATAATTATACGGATAACATCCAATATAGTGAAATAATTGGAATATAGACTTATGAAGTATATAAATATCGCACTATTCATTACTAAGAATAGATTTGCGATATTTTTTATTTTAAGTAATATGGAATACTACAAAAGTAAGTAGCTTGATTAATGTTTATAAAGGCAGTAACTAGGAACAATCCAGTTAATGCCTTAAATTTATTTATTGCTATTTTTATATTATGAGTTGAATATTACTGAAAATAATTTTTTTATGGTTTTACGTGAGTTACAAAGGTTAGTTCTTCAAAATTATACTAAAGTATAATATACATTGACAATAAATAGAATTACAATAAAAGTCATAAATTGATTAATTAAAATTTATTCATTTCTGTTTTTATATAGCTAAATTAACACAATTACTAGAAAGAAGAATTGCCAGGGAGAAAAAAATAACTATGAAAAATTTAATAAAAAAAATAATAAACAATAAAGAATATAAGAAGTGTTTGTTAATCGCATTTATACTTTATCTTTTGCGAATTAATTATATAAAGGAAATGTTATTTCAAACTAAAAGTATATCAACAATAAGTGAATTTGTATTATTGCTTTTAACAGTATTAGGAGCCACTGTACTTATGGGAACTTTATTGTTTGTTGGAGTAAAGATTTGTAATAAGTTTTATACAAGGAAGAATGTACCTAAAGTGAAGGGAAAAGAATGGTCATTTGAATTTGGAGAATTGAAATATTTTTTATTAGATAAGAAAAGTTGCAAAATTTGTGGAGCAAAAATGGAGAAGATTACAAACGAGGAATTTAAAGGTATAGAAAGGGAGATAGATTTTGATGGCTATGTATCAGATGTGAAAAAATATGAAGTTAAAATTTCTTATTATTGTTCAAAGTGCAATAAAAAATATTCTTTAGAAGAATTGGCAAAGGAAATAAAATGATTATAGTGAGTTTGATATTATAAAATATGTTATAGTCAGCGAGTGGTGGAAATTTAGGTGTTAAAAAGAGTTATTGTTAAATGAGGGAGGAAAATAATGGAAAAATTAAAACATTCAAAAATAGGAATCATATCTTTTGGGGTGGCATTTACTCCCATTATATGTGCTGTACTAGTAACAATAATAGATACATTCTTTTCAAAAAAATTAAGGGGGACTAATGATATACGATTGGATATTTCAATTATGATTGTTGCATTGCTTATAGCTCTTATAGGTCTCATCCTTGGTGTTGTTGCGATAACTCAAAAAGGATATAAAAAGACGTTACCAATAAGTGCAGTAGTAATTAGCTTATTAATTTTATCAATACCATTTATTATGATAATAAAGGACATTAGTGAAATACCAAAAATGTAAATCTCTATGTTAATGATTTACGTAATTGTCCTGAAGGATTTGCTATAGCAAGAGACATTGAACAAGCAAAAGAATACATTTTAAACAATGAAATAAAAATACTGTAACTCGACCATGACCTTGGGATAGTAGAAATAAATAGCAAATTAGAGTTACAATAAAAACTATATTAAAAGTAATCTTTAAGAGAAAAGGGGAAAAAGATGATTAAACTAGCAAATGCACTTATTTTTTTAGCACTTATAATGGCCTTATTTTTTGCCATTATTGCAATAATACGGGGATATAAAGGTATGAAGATGAGCAAATGTTTTGATACCTCCGATAAAAAAGTAAAAGTTGGGTATTGGTTTCTTTCGGCTATACATATGTGGGTGGGCATTTTAATAACTTTGTGTTATTTGATTGCAGGAGTGTTGATTTTAAATAAATTATAAGGAGAGTGATTTTTATGGGGTTTTTAATTTTTCTACCATTTATTGTAGCTATATTTGGAATTATTATTGCTCTTATTTTTTTTATAGGAACATGTTTGATAATTATAGGTGGTACAGGCATAGCAATGAATAAAATATACTTGAAACAGATGAAAACAAATGATAGTGTACTAAAATCTTTATTTAATATAAGCTCAATAATTTTAGGAATTATATTTATATTATTTCCTTTAGGATATGTTTTACATGGAATTATTTTGTCATTAGCATCAAAATAAGTATAGAGGTGATATTTTTCAAAAAGAGATTATTTAGTTATAAAGGTCACTCAAAAAGCAGTTCATATGTTTTTTTAGGGAGCTGCTATTGGAGGCGGATTTGTAAAAAGTATGAGATTAAATCATTTGGATGATTTTTACCAGAAGATAATATTATTATCTTGTTGTTGTATATTATCACTAATGGGAATGTTTATAGCAGTCCAAATGATTTGCAAGTATATATACATTTATAAATATAAAAATACCTACAGATTTTATTTAGACTTTGATTAGTTATAATAAGATATTTAAAACAGTAATGTCATTACGTTTTTTCTTGAAAAAATTAGAGACATAAATTCCATTTGTAGAGCCAGTCACAAGAAGCAGGAAGGCAGATTAAGTTATAGATACTTAACCTGCCTTTAGTTTTTATTCCTTAAGATTATTTTTTAGATACTCGTAATAATAGCGGATAGCTTCATCAACAATGGTATTTAAATATACATTATCATCTTCGTGGATAACTTTTATTTTACTTAATATTCTGACTGTTGAGCGCCTTAAGGTGTAAGTCCTCACCATATCAAAAATTTCTCCATCAACAGAAGGAGTTCTGCCATTTGGATTAGATTTTAGAGTTCTATGATCTAAAATATCTTTATTATGAGCAGTATTACTAAAAGAATTATCATTAGTCGAAATTACTTTAGCAGTAGTACTGGAGGATTTTGTAGAAGCTGAATTTGCAAAAACTTCAATGGGCTCATCAGATGAATCAAAAGAAAAAGATCTTAAAAGCTCACCTTCGATTTTAGCCTCACCATCACAAAATTCACTTACATCTATTGCTTCATCGTCATTAATGCTAAAGTCATCTTTAATTTCAAATTTACTTTTTGATTTTTTGGTAGTTAAATTAATTTATAGTTCCTCCTTGAAGATTTGCTTTTTTAATTTAAGTCTTATGTTAACTTATTAATAATTGATTATAGTAAAAAATATCTCTAAATAAGAAATATGCATTTTTAGGAAAAATATAAATGGTTAAAAAGAAAAAAATAAAACTTTTTTACAATAAACATATTTTTAAAGATTTCAATAAACCTTTTTAAAAAGAAAAATGTTTAAAAAGGTTTAAATAAAAATTTTTAAAATGAAATATGTATTTAAATTTAAATGTTTTACAATTTAAAAAGTAAAAAAGTTAAGAATATAAAAATAAAAAAAGATAACAATTTATAGGAAATATCAGGGCTGAGAGATGTTTTGGATATTTTTTATACAGGAAACTCCCAAAACTTCCCTTAAGGCGTATCCTTTTAAAGTCAGGTACATAGAATTTCTTTAGCTTCATTTTTAATCATTTCCCAAACAACGGTTACTGTCTTTTCATTTACAATTACTTCGTAAATAATAGAGGCACATGAAGTGAAATAATTCGCTAAAAAAGCAGAGGCTTGAAAAAATATTGACATGAATATAGAAGGAATTTAAGATAAGTAAAAAGGAGATACTATACTAAAACAAGAATTATTTGTGGAGGTAATGAAATGGATGAGAAGTATGTAAAAAGGCCACTTAAAGAATTAAAAGAAAATTTAACAGATATGCAATATAGAGTAACTCAAGAAAATGCTACAGAAGCACCCTTTAATAATGAGTACGATAACTTTTTTGAAAAAGGAATATATGTAGATATAACAACAGGAGAGCCTTTATTTATGTCTACTTATAAGTTTGATTCAGGTTGTGGATGGCCTGCCTTTTCAAGGCCTATTACAAGAAAAGCTATTAAAGAAAAAAAGGATGAGAGTCATGGTATGGTGCGAACAGAGGTAAGAAGTAATCTCGGTGATGCTCACTTAGGCCACGTATTTAATGATGGACCAAAAGACGCTGGAGGCTTACGATATTGCATTAATTCAGCATCACTTAAATTCATTCCTATGGATAAAATGAAGGAATTAGGTTATGAAGAATATTTAGATGAACTAGATATTTAAAAAGTTTTTTTAGAGGTTCAATTATAATGTACCTTATAGATTTTTGACACCATTTTTTAAAGGTAGACTTTCAGGCAGAAAAGTTGAAAAGCAAATTGAGGAATTATCAAGAGAAGATAAAGAAAGAGTATATGAAATATACCAAAATAAAAATAACGAAAACTGTATTAGAATAAGAGAAAAATGGTGCAATTACTTAAAATATAATGGGAAAATTATTGCAGGCTGGGCATATTATGAACTTGTATGTTTTCTTCAAAGACGTAATCCAAATGAATAGCAATGAAATTAGAAGCACCTAAAGAGAGAAAGCTAAAAGAACAGACAGAAATATGGAAGCAGGTTATTAAGCAAAAACACATTGTTGATTTGTATACAGGTCCGGATTTTACAGAAACAAATTATGATAAATATGGTGTTTTAAGTATAGATCATTCATACCATGGAGCTTCGTACTTCATGATCAGATGTGGAATGTGCTACCGACCTTTAAGAATATTAATAGCAAGAAAAGTGATGACTTGCTTCCTTATGATATATATATTGATAAGTTTTGTGAAATTCAG
>JAEZKY010000189.1 GCA_023435985.1 Bacillota bacterium
CCCTACCACTATAGGAAATGAATGTACCCCTCCATCTAATGCTCTTGGAAGATCAGATCCACAGATTCCACAATATTTAACTTTTATTAAGACTTCATCAGTCTTATATTTAGGAATTTCTAATTCTTGTAATTCTACCTTTGAAACTCCGGTAATAACTAATGCTTTCATTTTTATACCTCACTTTTTACAAATGTATTTTTCAAATTTTCATATATTTCTAGATATATTGGAAAATATTTTTTATACACTTCATGAGCCTCCATATTAGGTTCATGTATTCTAGTTATCTTTATGGTTTTTCGTACTGCTTCTTCATAATCCTTATAAAGACCAGTACCAACTCCTGCCAATAATGCCGCACCTAATGTTGTTGCAGTATCAGATGTTGGAACCTTAATCCTCTTTCCTGTTACATCACTTTTTATCTGTGTCCAAGTCTGACTATTTGCAGCCCCTCCAATTGCAACTAGTTCTTCAATATCTACCTCCACTTCTTTAGCAGTTTGTAAATTATGTTCCAAAGAATATGCTGTTCCTTCAAGTATTGCTCTTACTATATGACCTTTTGTCTTATCATATCCAAGACCATAAAATACGCCTTTAGCATGTTTATCCCATATAGGTGATCTTTCTCCTGCCATATATGGCAGATATATAACTCCATCTGCTCCAACATTTATATCTTTTGCTTTATTTACTAGTGCATCAAATGAATTTTCACCATTTTGTTCTTCTATATACTTTTCATATTCTCCAAATTCATTTCTAAACCACTTAAGACTTCCACCTCCGACTGTTCCTCCTTGTAGTAACCATGCATTTGGAATTACATGAAATCCTAATATTAATTTCTTATGGCCAATAGGTTTATCTAAGCATATGCTCATACCACCAGCTTGCCCACCTTGCTCTTGAGTTTGTCCAAACTCAATAACTCCAGCTCCTAAAGTTCCGCAAGCTGCATCTAATCCACCTGCTACTACTGGCGTTCCAACTGCTAAGCCTGTTTCTTCTGACGCAATATCGTTTACACTTCCGATAACTTTGTCACAAGGAACAATATCCGGTAACTTTTCTAAGGGGATTCCTAGATCTTCACATAATTTAGTATCATATTGTCCTGTTTTCATATCAAAGCAATGTAGCCCATATCCTTGAGATAAATCTTGAGTCATTACTCCTGTCAATTTAAATGCGATGTAGCTATTACTTTGAAGAAACTTATAGGTTTTAGCAAATATATCAGGCTTATTTTCTTTAAGCCATAAGATTTTAGGAGTTGTGTACGTGGCATCAAATGAATTTCCACTCACTTCAAATATTCTATCTTCTCCTATAGTCTTGATAACTTCTTCACATTGTTTTGTCGATCTTCTATCCATCCAAATCATTGCATTATGAAGAGGTTTACCTTTCACATCCACTGGAAGTGCAGCCCATCCTTGACCATCTATACCAATTCCTTTTATTTGTTTAGGTTCAATATTATTATTCCTAATACATTCTTTAGTTGCCTCACAAACAGCATTCCACCATTCTTCAGCATCTTGCTCTACAAAGTCTTTTTCCGGATAATATACCGGATATGCTTTGTTATTTTGAGCTATTACATGTCCATCTAAATCAAATATTGCAACTTTACATGCCGATGTTCCAATATCTATTCCTAATAATAACTTCTCCATGTCTTCACCTCTTTTAAGTATTATTATTTTTTACACACACCCTATTCGGTTACAACACCTTTTTTTATTAATATATTTGCATATAATGCAGACTCACCGGTAACCACTACAGCATATGCTTTCTTCGATCTTTCATAAAAATCCCACTTGTCCATATATTCAAAGTCAATAAACTTATCATAGTTACTTTTAACTATTTCTCTATATTCATCCCATATTTTAGGAACTATAGGATCTCCCTTTACTACTTCCATTAAAGCTACTGGACTTTCAACATAAGTGTCTAGCGGAAATAATTTCAATATAGCTTCAAGAACTTCTGGAACATCATGCCCATCTAATCTTATTAATCTGTTAGAATACGTTCCAGCTGGAAAGTTTCCATCTGATATTACAATTTCGTCTGTATGACCCATTTCCATAAGAATTTTTAAAAGTTCAGGTGATAAAATTTTAGGTATTCCTTTTAACATATATCTTCCTCCTAAATGTTTCGTTGTATTTTGTTTTTAAAAGCGAAACGTTTTGTTTTTGTTTTTATAAAAATCACGTGTAATAAATTACACATGTTTTTTACTTAATCTTGCCAATAGATTTAGTAACAAGTAAATCTGCCTTAAGTCTATTTACTGATGGAAAGTTGCTTTTATCTCCATTCATTCTCTTTAGTAATAACTTTGCTGTAACCTCTCCTATACTTTCCATAGGCTGAACAACTACTGAAAGTGGAGGATTTATAACTTTTACCAAATCCATATTATCAAAGCCTATTATTGATAACTTCTCTGGGATCTTAATATCCATTTCATTTATTGCCATAATTGCACCAAGCGTCATTTCATAATTTGTTACATATATTGCAGTTGGAGGATTTTTCATCGTCATTAATTCCTTAAATAGAATATATCCACTGTCCATACGATAATCTCCATATTTTATTAAGTTCGAATCAATTTTTAAAGAATAATCTTCATGAACTCTATAATATCCTTTTAATCTCTGCTCTGCAGTATACATTTCTTTAGGTCCAACAATAACCCCAACTCTTCTATGTCCCATAATAAACAACTGTTCAACAGCATTGTATGAAGAGTTTAAATTATCTCCAAGTACTACATCACATTGAACTCCTTTTAATAATCTATCTATCAATATTACTGGAGTTCCATTATCTAGTATTTCTTTTACTTCTTTTTCTTCTTTTCCTGATGGAATCAATACTATTGCATCTACTGACTTGTTCACCAAAAAGTCCAATTTCTTTTTTTCTAATTCATACTCTTGTTTGTAATCACATATTATAGTTCCATATCCATCCTTTACAAGAACATCTTCTATTTTAGAAACTATTGATGTAAAAAATAAATTATTTAAATCTGGCAATGCAATTCCTACAGTCTTAGTTTTGTTTGTCTTTAATCCTCTTGCCATTTCATTAACTTTGAAATTCAACTCATCTATAGCATTTTGAATTACTATTTTATTTTTTTCTAGAACATTTCCACCATTTATATATTTTGATATAGTCGCTATAGAAAGACCTGTTCTTTCAGCCACATCTTTAATCGTAGTACTAATTCTAATCACCCCCTAGACTGAAACGTTTAGCTTATTTTAATCTTAAACCCGATTAATCTATTTGTCAATATATTAATTTCATTTATATTTCTATATAATTCTCATCTCATAGAACTTAACGCCTTGTTTTTTCAAAGATAAAACATCAAGTTTCAAAGTAAAACGTTTAATTTCATATTAATATTAAATGCTTTTTCTCCTCTTATAAATATATTTTATTAACACAGAAGATAATTTATATACTGAAAATATACAAATTATCCTTTGTATTAACATCTATTTAATACTTACAGTTCTAAATTCTATTTTATCACTTCTATGATGTGCCTTTGAATATTCAAAAGGCTGGCCATTATCCAAAAAGCCTACCTGCTCTACTTCAAGTATAGGAAAATTCTCTGCTATTTGAAGGCATTCCTGTTCTAATTCGTTTGGTAAAATTGCGCGAATTATTCTATGACCACTTTTTATTTTTAACTTTAACTCTTTTTCAATATAACTATAAATCGAATTCAATAGAACATCATTTTTAATTCCTGGTATAAGGCTTATAGGCATATATATATATTCAACTACATATGGTTCATCATTAGCATATCTAGTTCTTATCATATAATAGACAAAATCATCACAAGCTATTTTTAATTTAGTTGCTATTTCTTCACTTGGATGAATAACTTCAAAGTTAACAATTTTTGAAGTTACTTTTTTATCTTTATGAGTCTGAGAAAATCCACCAAATTGTTTTGCTAAGCTTAATTCTTGAACATCATCATCATTAAGTGCCTTTACAAAGGTTCCAGAGCCTCTCCTCTTTATTACTAATCCTTGAGTAACTAGTTCATCGACTGCTTTTTTTATTGTAATTCTACTTACTCCATATTGTTCACACATCTCTTTTTCTAAAGGTAATTGTTCATTTGTATTGTATTTACCACTTAATATTCCATTTCGTATATCTTCAGCAATTTCCTCATACTTTGCCATAATATTTTTCTCCATTCCCTATAACATAACTTTTTTATGTATTAATTATATCTTTTGTATATATTATTATATACTAAAATTAACTACTTCCGCAACTTTCCCTATCTTTCTTTGTTTATCTTATTATATTTTAACCTAAAAACGTAATATTTAAATAATAAAAAAAGCTATATAAAAATAATTTTATATAACTTCAAATTCAAATCATTTATTTTAATAATAGTTTTGTTTTTCTATTTAATTTTTTCTGCCATCTTTTCATCTATTATTACAATTACATCTTTATGCAACTTTAAGATTGTTGCTGGATTACTTGTTGTAATATTTCCGTTTAATAATTCTTTTATTGCATCTGCCTTATCTTCACCTTTTACTAATAATAGTATTTTTTTCGCCTTCATTATTTGTCCAATTCCCATAGATATAGCTTTAGTAGGAACCTCTTCTATTGAATTAAAGAATCTAGAATTTGCTTCAATTGTACTTTGAGCTAAATTAGTTACATGTGTTTCTGAAATTAAAAATTCATCTGGTTCATTAAATGCAATATGACCATTGCTTCCTATCCCAAGAATTTGTAAATCAATTCCACCTAATTCATCTATTCTTTTATCATAGTTTTTAGTTTCCTCGTTAAGATCTTTTGCTAACCCATTTGGAACAAAGGTGTTTGATTTGTTTATATTAACGTGATTAAATAGGTTTTCATTCATGAAGTATCTGTAACTTTGAGAATTTTCTTCTCCAAGTCCAACATATTCGTCTAAATTCACGGTTTTTATTTTAGAGAAATCTATTTCTTTATTTTTATTCATTTCGATAAGATATTTATATAATCCAACTGGAGTGCTGCCTGTTGCAAGACCTAAAATAGCCTCTGGCTTTTCATTAATAACTTCTTTAAAAGTTTCAGCTGCAACTTTACTCATTTCTTCATAATCTTTAACTACTAGTAACTTCATTGTTTATACTCTCCTTTATTGTTAATTTTTCAAACAAACTCTATATCTATATTTATCTCCTCTTGCTATAGTTATGGTATATTCAATGATTTCTTCTTGCTCATATGCTATTCTTTCAAATTTTAAGGCTGCATGTCCTTGCGGTACCTCTAGATAAACACTTTCTAACTTGTTTATCAATACACTTTCTATCACTTCCTCTGCAGAAGTAATCTGAGCATTGAATACATTTTTAAATATTTCATATAAAGGATTTTCTTCAATCATATCTTTAGAAAGTTTTTTAAATCTTTCATATGGCAGATATGTTATTTCATATATCATTGGTATATCATCAGCAATTCTTATTCTTGAAATTTTAAATACAAGTTCATTTTCTTCCATTTCCAGTTTTCTAGCCACTTTATTGCTGGCTTCTATAACCTCAAAATTTAATAATTTAGATGTAGGATTCTTTCCATGCTTTTTCATCTCTTCAGTAAATGAAGAAACCTTTATTAAATCTTGTTCTACAACTCTTGGAGATATAAAGTTTCCTTTTCCTTGTACTTTATAGATATATTTGTTTTTTTCAAGCTCGTCTAAAGCTTCTCTGACTGTAGTTCTACTAACATTATATTTTTTACAAATTTCTCTTTCTGAATCGAGCTTATCATTTTCCTCCATATTATTTTCTATTTTTTCAATAAGAATATTCATCAATTGAACATATAAAGGAATTGTTGAATTTTTATCTATTGTATCCATAAATACACCTCATTTAGTTCTAGCAGTTTATCAACAATTATACTCTTACTTATTGGAAAAGAAAATATAAATTGCTCAATTCAAGCAGATTATTTGAAAATATTGTTATAAAAAACTAAGTTCTAAGTGGTAATTACCACTTCACTAACAGTATAATTTATTATTCTCTATATGTCAATATATACTTGAAAAACCTTTTATAAATGCGATATACTTAATATATGCAACTGATAATGTCCACTTAGGGATTTACAGTCTAAACTTATAAACTTAGTAACTAAAAGTATTCTACTTTCCTAAATATTTATGTGGCAAACTATATAATTTTTAAAATTTATTTATCTAAAGGAGGAGAAAAATGTTAATAAAAAATTGTAATATTATTTACTTAGATAGAATAGAAGAAGGTTCAATTCTTGTTGAGAATGGCAAAATCAAGGCACTAAACCCTAATGATTGCTGTAATGAAAATATAATTGATGCAAAAGGTCTATATATATCACCTGGCTTTATAGATGTTCATATCCACGGTGCAGGTGGTTATGATACAATGGACGGTACCAGTGAAGCAATTAATATGATTGCCAAGACAATAGTTAAACATGGAACAACCTCATTTACTCCTACAACTATGACTGTTTCTATAGATGAAATCAGAAAATCCTTGAAAGTAATAAAAGAATTGAAAGCAACTGGTAATGACGGGGCACATATTTTAGGTGTTCATTTAGAAGGTCCTTTCGTGAGTTCTAAAGCAATTGGTGCTCAAAATCCAAAACATCTTTTATCTCCCTCAATTTCGGCGTACCAAGACATGGTAAAGGATTATGAAGATATTATTGTTTCTATAACACTTGCACCAGAAGTTGATGGAGCTAAAGAGCTGATTAAATACATTTCTGGCAGTGGGGTTATTTGTTCTTTAGGCCATACAAATGCAACTTATGAAGAAATGCTCGAAGCAATTAAATGTGGAGCAAGTCATTCAACACACCTTTATAATGCCATGACGCCTCTAAATCATAGAAATCCTGGAGCTGTAGGTGCTATTTTCGACAGTAATATAACGACTGAAACTATTTCAGATGGAATTCATATTTCATATCCTGCTTTAAGAATTGCATACAAACAAAAAGGAACTGATAATACTTTATTAATATCAGATGCTATGATGGCCTGCTGCATGCCAAATGGAGAATATTCATTAGGTGGGCAAAAAGTCATAGTAGTTAATGATGAAGCTCGTTTAGAAAATGGTGCTCTAGCAGGTTCTGTTCTTACTCTTGATAAAGCTGTAAGAAATGTATATAAAAATTCAAACATCCCATTATATGAAATTGTAAAAATGGCCTCTTTCAATGGAGCTAAACATTGTAAAGTTGATGACCATAAGGGACAAATCAAAGAGGGTTATGATGCAGATTTAGTATTATTTGATGATGATATTAATATAAAGAAAGTATTTGTTTCGGGAAAAGAAATATACTAGATTACAAATACTTTTAGAAAAATAATAGAATTTACTTCTAATAAACAGGTGGCTTAAAGTCACCTGTTTCTGATTTTTGAATAAATTACGCAAATAAATTCTAAGAGATTATAAAAAAATTTCATAAATCCTGCATAATAAACATATATCTTCTTTTCCATTAATGCATGCTTAAATTCAGTTTATCTGTTGGATATGCATCTATATATAACCATTTATTTAAAAGTATAAAAAGATTTTTTTATCAAATAATATTATCGAAATTAAATTTAAGGAGTGATTTATATGTCATGTAATAAAAGTATAGGATGTTCAGTAAGACCTTGCAAATGGCACGGTGGTGATGAAAATTATTGTACCTTAGAGCAAATTAAGGTTGGAACTCACGAATCAAGCCCTAAACAAAAAGAGTGCACTGATTGTGAATCTTTTCAATTGAGCTAATTAAGCAAAAGCAGCAGTTATATTATTTTACTGCTGCTGCTTCACAATTTTTATCAATCCCTTAACAAATTAACCTTAAACAATTTTTACATAAAAGATTCGATTATTTTTCTCTTTGGAGATAATTACATAATGCACCTAACTTATTTGCATCATTTCCATACTTACATGTTTTTATTTTGGGTTTTATAACTCCCTCTAAACCATTCTCAGTCATTATATCTAATCTTTTATTTATTTCTTCAATGTAATTGTTTCTTTTGCTTATTGCTCCACCTAAAATAATTACTTCTGGATCATAAGTATATTGAATATTGTAAATACCCATAGCCATTATAAAGTAATACTTATCAACTTCTTTACGAGCAATTTCATCTCCTTTATTACATAATTCAAATACTTCTTCGCCATTAAGATCCCCTTCGTCCAGACCCTTTAACTTTGCGACATTGTCTGCTAATGCTTTCGTAGCTCCAATTTTACTCCAACTTATGAATTTAGGTGTTTTTTCCAATTCATAACCCATCACACAATATCCAAATTCTCCACCATGTTTATGAATTCCAACGTGAATTTTTTTATCTTTAACTATAGCCCCACCAATGCCTGATCCACAGACTACAAATGCTAAATCATTATTGTCCTTCCCTGCACCAAGCCAACACTCCCCAAGGGCTGCACAATTTGCATCATTTTCAATCTCAACATTTATCCCTGTACCTTCTTTTAATATCTTCTTAAAATTAGGTCCATGTATATATGGTATTGCACTTGTACCACAAATTAATCCAGTATCACTATCAACTGCTCCCGGGGCACTTATTGCAATTCCTTTAACATCATATTTTCTCTTCATCTCATTTGCTATTTTAATTAATTCACTAAAAAATTCATCAGCTATTTTGGGGCAAGAAAATTTATTACTCTCTTCGAATTCTCCTTTTTCAGTAATAACTGACCATTTTGTAGAACTTCCGCCAATGTCAAAAACCATAAAATTTCTCATTTTATGAGCTCCCCTTTCCAATACTTTTCAAATTAAAATCTCAATTTGATATATAAAATAATCATTATATAAGAAATTTATTCCATATATGTATTTTAATATAAAATATTTACATATTTCAAGTAGCTGTCTTAATTAATTAAGACAGCTACTTGATAAATTACTTAAAATCCATTATTTTCTGACACTTCTTTAATCCATCTTCCTGATTTCTTAATAGTTTTCTTTTGAGTATCTAAATCAACTGCAATAAATCCATATCTATTTTTGTAAGCATTGGACCATGACCAGCAATCTATAGGTGTCCATGTATGATAACCAAAACAATTTGAACCTTCACTTATTCCTTTATGAAGATATTCTAAATGTTCTTTATAGAAATCTATTCTGTAATCATCCTCTATTATGCCTTCTGAATTTATATACTTTTCTTCGCCTTCAACACCCATTCCATTCTCAGAAATATACCAAGGAATATTATTATAATTATCTCTTATGTTAATTGCAATATCGTACATACATTCAGGATATATTTCCCATCCTCTATAAGGATTCATTCTTCTTCCCGGCATTTCATAATCATCAAAGTACTTATTAGGCATCCAGCCATTTGATTCATCAAACTTTGTTTCCTTAGCCTTAGCTCTTCTTGGCTGATAATAGTTAACTCCTAAAAAATCAATCTTATTGTTTTTAATTATTTCTAATTCTTCCTCTGTTGCTTCCCACATAACCTTATCATTTTTTAATACCTCTACTAAAGATGGTGTAAATTCACCCTTTATTGCAGGATCTAGAAATGAATTATTAAAGAAATCTTCTACAAACCCAGCTGCTTTTATATCTTCTTCATTTTGAGACCTTGGATATGATGGCGTTAAATTAAGAATTATACCAATCTTTCCTCCATTTTTATGACATTCTGATGCTTTAAACTCTCTTATTGCTTTTGCAGAAGCTAAGTTCAAGTTATATAAAACTTGTACTGCTTTCTTTCCGTCTACTATCTTTGGATAATGGAATTTATATAAATATTCTCCTTCAACAACTACCATAGGTTCATTAAAGGTAGTCCAATGCTTAACTCTATCTCCAAATAGCTCAAAACATTTCCTTGCAAAAATCGCAAATAAATTTACCACACGCTTTGACTCCCAGCCTCCATATCTATCGTATAATTCAACTGGAAGATCAAAGTGATGTAAATTCATGACTGGAATTAAGTTATTCTTTATACATTCATCGATTACATCATTGTAAAACCTTACTGAATCCTCATCAACTTCTCCTGTTTCAAAATCTTTTATTAATCTTGTCCATTGAATTGATGTTCTAAAACTATTTAAACCAATTTCCTTGATTAGTTTTAGGTCTTCTTTATAGCTATTATAAAAGTTTGATGCCACATTAGGTCCTACTCTATTAAAAAATGCTTCTGGTTCTATATCAAACCAATGATCAAATACGCTATCATGTTTTTTGTTAAATCTTCCTTCACTTTGTGGTCCTGATGTTGCTGATCCCCACCAAAAATTTTCTGGGAATTTATATTTTATGTTCATATTTTTCTCCTCCTGCTTCTTATGTTTATTGGCACTTTTATTTTGATAGATTACATATTCTCTTTAAGTTAGCTGTCAATTGTTAACTATTTAAAGCATTGCTGCTCCAATAAGACCTGCATTATCACCAAGCTCAGCTATTCTTATATCTACAATTTTA
>JAEZKY010000228.1 GCA_023435985.1 Bacillota bacterium
CTAGTAAGTATAATGAAAGTTTATCTATAGAAATATAATCTATGGTGCTCTTTATAATGTAATTAATCCTTGATTTTACTTCGTTGGAATACATATTATTTTTACATATATTTAAAACCCTTCTTACAACATTTAACTCCTGAACCTTATTAATAATGCTGGCCTTATTCAATAAATTGTTCTCTACGATTGAAACCAAGGCTGTAGTTATTTTTTGACGATTCTTTGGCAGTAATGCAGTGTGTGGAATTTGGATGCCAAAAGGATAACGGAAAAGTGCTGTTACTGCAAACCAATCTGCAATCCCCCCTACTAAGCCTGCTTCAAATCCACTTCTAAGTATCATCATTATAATTATATTATCTGAAAATAACGTAAGGAGAAAACCTGCAAACATAATAACTAATGATATTGAAGCCTTTTGATTAGTTTTTATTTTCATGTTATACCCTCCTCTTATTGTCAGTATGTAAAAATATTGCAAAATTTATACCATATATAAATTTTTTTAAATTTTCCTTATATTTTATATATATATGGGTACAATAAATATTAAAATTTTATAAAAATAAATACTTTGGAGGTAATTCATATGGAAAAAATAGAAGAATTAAACCAAGAAATCAATGGACTTAAAGGAAAATACGATTCATTGCTTCAAAAATTAGATAACATAGAAAAGGAAAATGCTCAAAAGGAAAATAATATTAAGCAAATGGAAAATAATTTTACAGTTATAAACAATAACCTAAAGGAGCTTATGGAAAAAATCGATTCTGTAATTGAAGAAAAAGAAACAACCAAAATGTTCGGTAATACCAGAAAAGATAATTTTTCTTTTATGAATATGGTTGCCTCTCCAATAAGAAAAGCTACTGTTGGTACTATGCGTGCAGTTTTCTCCATGACTGATTATGCTTCTGAAAAGGTTGCTCATGCACGTGAGGGCTTAGAGGATATAGTTGCAGAAGCTCAATATGAAAATAAAAAAAGAAGATCAACCATGATGCCTAATGCTGAAGGTTAAAGTCAAATATGAATATAAAAAAGTTATCATCAATTCCAGGAAGAATACGTTTATATATACAGGGGCTTAAAGGAAATTCAAATGCAGTTATAAATATTGAAAACCTTCTAAAATCAATTTCTAGTATAGATTCAATTCATATTAACATAAAAACTGGCAATATATTGCTAACTTATAATTCATATTGCATCGATGAAGATATGATATGCAATGTCATATCTTCATCACATATTAAAATAAATAATTTAAATAATATTACTTATACCAAAAATAAAGTAAATGCTTATTCCAAGGAATTGTTTTCAGGTACAAAATCGTTATCCCACAGACTTTTAGCTATATCAATATCTGCAGCTTCTTTTTTACTTTTTACGGCTGAACCTATTTATGCTATTTGTTCTATCATTTTGGGTATTCCTGCAATATTATATATTAATTCATATGTTTCACTTAAGTACATATTAGAAAATGCTGCTTTGAATGATATTTATATTAAAGAAGCTACTTCTATAGAGCGTATTAGAAACATCAATTATATTTTGATACATCCCCAAATAATATTTAATGATTGTTACTTAAAAAATAAAAAATTAATATGCCATCCTGAAATAGAAAGTTTTATATATACCAAAAAAATAACTGATCCAATTAACATAGAAGCTAGAAATTTAATAAAAAATCTGAGGTATATTGGAATTAATAATATAGCCATCATTGAAGATGATGAAAATAAAGAATTAATATTATATGCAAATAAAACTCTTGGGCTTTATACTAGTAAAGAAGATGCTCAACACAATAATTTAACAATTATCAAAGAAAACTTTTTCTTAAACATCAATGATATAGAAGTTAACAGCCTTATATTAAGTATGCTGCCGTGCCTCAAATCATCCAATAAAGATATTAACATAACTTGCCATGAATTATCTAAGATTCCATGGATAATTCAAGACTGTAGAATCAGCCAAGAATACTTAATAAGATCTCAAGCTGCTGCTATAAGCATAAATATATTGGGCATCTTTTTTGCTTTAATCAAACATATAAATTTAAGTGGAACTATTCTCTTATATTTTCTAAATACATTAGGAAATTTATTTTATATTAGATATAAAACATTAAATAAAAAACAATATTGAGGAGTTACTATTTATGGAAAGCAAAAAAACTTTAGAAACAATTGAAATGGATTTATTATCTATAGAAAAACGAGTCAATGAAATTATAACTCTTAGCTTAAAAGCAATAAAGGAAGACCCTTCACTCGAAAAGGAAATAATAAATACTTTTATGACTACATCTTCGAGAATAAGTAATTACTTTTTTAAAGAAACAGAAAATACTAATACTGAACATGTAGGCAAATCTATAGTAAAATATGCAATGTTTAAAAAATTTTAATAACACTCTATTGTATAAATTGTATTTCAACGGACATAATTAGAAAAAGCATTATGTAATAACTGGAGGTATTTAAATGATATTAAACAATAAGAAATTGCTTTTAGGATTTACTTTAGGCTTTTTAGGCAATTCCGTATATAGTTCAATAAAAAAAAATGCATTGAATAATTCTTCAAATAATAATAGCTTTTCTAGAAATACTATAAGAGATGATGATATAATTAATAGTTTTAAAGAACTAAAAGAACAAGCTGTTCTGCTTGAAAGCAGATTAAATGAATTAAAAAAATGATATCTATTTCATTGTAATATTGATGAGGTGATTTATTTTGGAGTGCTTAAGTGCTTTACCAGGAAGAGTACGATTTAAATCGTTAAATATATACTATAATACAGAGCTTTCAGAACATATAGAAAAATATATATTGAGCCTATATGGGGTAAAATCTACTAAAATCGCCAAACGTACCGGCTCAATTCTAATTATGTATGATATCAAAAAAACAAATTTACATATACTTAAAGAAGATATAGAAAACGCTCTCTCTACAAGCATTATTACAGATAATACTAAATTAAATAATTTTCAAGAATATTTTTATGCAATAGACAATAAAAAAAGATCCAAGAGAAAATTTTTATTTTGGAGCATATTTTATATTTTTCTTAAAATAAAAAACTCTACTTATGGCAAGTTTCCAATAAGCAGAAATTTAACTGTACTTAAGGTTGCTTCTTTAGTAACCATTGTTAGTGGATATCCATTAATTAAAAAGCTATATAAAAAATTTGCAAAACCGCTGCCAACAAATGAAGATATTTTACTAGAACTTACAGCTTTATCTTTCACCATTATGAGAGAAAGTTCTAAAGGTATTTTAGTTCTTATGCTGAAGGCCCTAAATGATTACATTAAGTTTTCTGCCGAAGTTGAAAGTAGAAAAGCACTGATAGATTCATATAATATTAATTATAAAATGGCTTGGATTAAATCGCTTAATGGAGATAAAATTTTAGTTTCAATATATACCTTAAAAATTGGAGATTTTGTTTATAGTCATGCTGGTGAAGTCATACCTGTTGAAGGTATGATTGAAGATGGGACTGCAGTCATAAATACTTTATATCACTCAGGCCAGCCTACAATTTCACGTATAGGTAAAGGCGTTAAAATTTATGAAGGAACTGCAATAATTTCTGGTGAATTAACAATTAGAATTCTTAAATTACCAAACTTCACAGAAAAACAAGATATCTCACCGGAAAAATTTTATCTTAACAATAGAAGTAAAAAATTTCAAAGCAAAATTACCAATTTTGCAATATTGGCTGCTGGTTTGAGTTATATATTCACCAATAATATTTTAAATGCGTTCTCTGTATTTTTAGTATTAAGCCCTAAAGCTACATCGGTGGCTTTAAATTCTGGAATTAAGAACTACATCTCATTGCTAAATAAGAATGATATTTATTTAAGAAATCCAAATGCATTCCAGAACATATTAAATATAGATAAGGTTATCTTCGATAAAACAGGAACTTTAACCTATGGAAAAATGAATATTATATCAATTATATCATTCGATAATAAATATTCTAAAGAAGAACTTCTTAAGATATGTACCGCGTGTGAATATGAGCATTTTCATCCAATCTCTATAACCTTGCAAGATGCTTGCACTGATTTTGAAATTAGTAAGCTTAATAATTCTGTACTTTTACCATCTGAAGGAATAAAAGCAAATTATGATAATAAAGAAATACTAATTGGTAATATGAAACTAATGTTGGATAATCAAATAGATATATCACAAGGTATAAAAAATTACATGGAATATCAAGAAAAATCTCTTACCCCTATTTTTATAACTGTAAACAAAACTCTTACAGGTATGCTTATTCTTGATGATATTATAAAAAAAGATTCTAGAGAGCTCATTAACAGACTACGATACGATGGAATAGATAATATCGCTATACTAACTGGAGACTCCTATTCAAAAGCACAAAAAGTGGGTCTTGAACTTGGAATATCACAAATATATGCCGATATGAATTACTGTGAAAAGGCTAATATAGTTAAAAATGAAAGTGCTGAAAATACTGTTATGATGATTGGTGATGGAATTAATGATGCATTGGCTATGAAAGCTGCAGATGTTAGCGTAAGTTTTGCAAACAGCTCCTACGATATGATAAAACTTCACTCAGACTGCCTAATATATGATGATAATTTGACAAAACTTGCTGATTTAATATTTCTATCTAAAGCATCCTATATAGCTATTAATCGAACTATGCTTTTCTCAAACATATATAATATTACTCTTGGTTTTATTGCTTTTGCAGGTGGTTTAGATATATTTGCAGCCAAATCCCTAAATACTTTGAATTCACTATTAGTATTACTTCTTAATCAAAGGATTTATTATATAAGCCGATAAAAAATTCAATATACATAAAATAAAGACTGTAATAAGATTTTATTTTCATTCTTATTACAGTCTATTGATATATATATGTTGCAATTATTTTTTCTATTTTACAGCTGTATATTTTACTTAGCTTTCAAATATCTCAAATATAATTTAATTATTTTAATACAATATATAATGAAATTAAGCTTTTAAGTGACTTTCTCTTAAAAACTTTTAATTTCAATAAAAACTTTAATCTATAATTTATTAATTATACTAGCATTATAGGCTGCACCAAATCCATTATCTATATTTACTACGCTTACTCCACTAGCACAGCTATTTAACATTGATAATAATGCTGAAATTCCACCAAGATTTGCTCCATAACCAACGCTTGTTGGAACTGCTATTATAGGTTTGTCCACAAGGCCTCCTACAACGCTTGCCAAAGCTCCTTCCATCCCAGCAATTACTATAACAACTTTTGCTCCTCTGATAACATCTAATCTTGAAAAGAGCCTGTGTATACCTGCAACACCTACATCTGTTATCTTTTCCACTTTATTTCCAAAGATTTTAGCAGTTTCATATGCTTCTTCTACTACTGGTAAATCAGAAGTTCCAGCTGCAACTATAGCTATATAACTTTCTGTAAGAGGCTGTTTCTTTTTATTTATTGTTATTGTTCGTCCAAGCTTATTATATTCTGTATCCTCACATATTTCCTTTACTGCATAAAACATTTCCTCAGTAGCCCTTGTACCTAATATGTTATTATTTTTTGTAAGCATGAATTTAACAATTTCTTTAACTTGCTCCACAGTTTTTCCTGCACAATATATAACTTCTGGATAACCTACTCTTATTTCTCTATGATTATCTATTTTAGCAAATCCCAAATCTTTAAAAGGTAAATCTTCTAACTGCTCAAGAGCTTTGTCTATGTTAACTTTATTATTTTTAACACCTTCTAATAGATCTCTGA
>JAEZKY010000124.1 GCA_023435985.1 Bacillota bacterium
TTATATCACTTAATTTTAATATACGCTTCTTAATTTATCAAATTTATCCAAAACACACTTAAAAAATTAAATTTTTACATATATTTGTTAATAAGCTTGCTTAAAATATCTATATGTAGTGCAGTAATAATATAAATACCTTTTATTTTATTAATTAATAGGTAGAATAAAAAATTGGCTGAGTCAGAGTTAATCTTATCAATTAATTTGACTCAGCCATTATTATATATTACTTATTAAAATTCAACTTTGTTCCCATAATATACACATTCAAATATCTTCTTCATCTGATCCTTATTTATTTGTCTTGGATTTGAACCTGTACAAGCATCTCCAATTGCTCTTTCTGAAATCAAATCAACTTTTGCTTTAAATTCCTCTTCATCAATTCCATATTCTTTTAATGTGTTTGGAATTGACATCTTCTGATTTAATTGTTTTATTAATCCTGTCAATGAATCTACTAATTCATCATCAGTTGCACCATTTAATCCAATTACCTTAGCTATCTTAGCATATCTATCTAATGCAGTCTTTTTATTAAAATCAATTACATATGGTAAATATATAGCATTTGCACATCCATGAGGTATATGGAATACTGCTCCTGTCTTATGAGCCATGCTATGAGTTATACCTAATAAGGCATTTGAAAACGCCATACCTGCCAAGCATTGAGCATAATGCATTTGTTCCCTAGCATCCTTGTCTCCGTCATAAGATTTTAGCAAGTACTCATTAATCATTTCAATAGCTTGAAGAGCTAATGGATCAGTAAATGGTGAATGTAATGTCGCTACATATGCTTCAATTGCATGAGTTAAAGCATCCATTCCTGTGTGTGCTGTTAATTTAGCCGGCATTGTTTCTGCTAACTCTGAATCTACTATAGCTACATCCGGAGTTATATTAAAATCAGCTAAAGGATATTTTATTTCAGTCTTATAATCTGTGATTACAGAAAATGCTGTCACTTCTGTAGCGGTACCGCTTGTTGATGGTATTGCTAAAAACTTAGCTTTGCTTCTTAGTTCTGGTATTGTAAACGGATCTTTGATATCATCAAAAGTCTTTTCTGGATGTTCATAGAATACCCACATCGCCTTTGCTGCATCTATAGGTGATCCTCCACCCATAGCAATTATCCAGTCAGGTTTAAAATCTCTCATTACTTCAGCACCTTTAAGCACTGTTTCAACTGATGGATCAGGTTCTATTCCTTCGATTAATTTGACTTCTATTCCAGCTTCCTTTAAATACTCTAAAGCCTTGTCAACAAAACCAAACTTTTTCATGGAACCTCCACCAAGTGCTAATACTGCTCTCTGGCCTTTAAGAGTTTTCAATTGTTCTAAGCATCCTTTTCCATAATAAATGTCTCTTGGTAATGTAAATCTCATCATAGTTTTAATAACCCTCCTTAAAATATATACTAACGGAAATATTCACAATTTTCCCATTATTTATATATTTCTATATAAATCCTCAAAATCCTTTACCTGTAAAAAAACAAATTAAAAAAATTCTCAAAAGAAGATATTCTTTTGAGAATTTTTAAGACTATATATTATTTAGAATAATCATAGAATCCTTTTCCTGATTTTCTTCCAAGCCATCCAGCTCTAACATACTTTCTTAAAAGACTGCTAGCTCTGTATTTGCTATCTCCTGTTTCAGTAAGTAAAACATCCATAATAGCTAAACATACATCAAGACCAATAAGATCTCCTAAAGCTAAAGGTCCCATTGGGTGATTAGCTCCAAGTTTCATAGCTGCATCGATATCTTCCACTGAAGCAACGCCTTCTTGTAATATGAAAGTAGCTTCATTAATCATTGGAATTAAAATTCTATTTACTACAAATCCTGGTGCTTCAGCAACTTCTACTGGAGTCTTTTCAATTGCTTCTGATATTTCCTTAACAGTATTAAAAGTTTCTTGAGAAGTTGCAGCTCCTCTTATAACTTCAACAAGCTTCATTATTGGAGCTGGATTAAAGAAATGCATTCCGATAACTTTATCTGGTCTCTTTGTAGCTGAAGCAACTTCAGTAATTGATAAAGATGATGTATTTGAAGCTAAAATTGTTTCTGGCTTACAAATTCCATCTAATTCAGCAAAGATTTCTTTCTTTATTTTCATGTTTTCAATAGCAGCTTCAACTACTAAGTCACAATCAGCAGCTAACTTCATATCAGTTGTTCCTGAAATTCTTGAAAGTATAGCTTCTTTATCAGCTTCAGCCATCTTTCCTTTAGCAACTTGCTTATCTAAGCCTTTAGCTATTCCTGCTATTCCTCTATCAACAAATTCGTCCTTTATGTCTCTTACTATTACTTCACAACCATGTTGAGCGAATGCTTGAACAATACCAGCACCCATAGTTCCTGCACCAAGTACAAAAATCTTTTTCATAGATTATTCCTCCTCAAAACTTTTATTATAGATATCCTTAGTTAAAATAAATCAATTTTAACTAAGGATTAATTTAACAACAAAATTCTTGTTAAATAATTATTAACCATGTTAACAAATTGTTTTTCTTGTTATATTATTAACCATCAAAAGGAAACTACAATATCAAAAACAAATTATAAAGAACAGGTTAAATTATTCAGCACTCTTTATTTCTTTAACTTGAGCAATTAATTCTGGTACT
>JAEZKY010000008.1 GCA_023435985.1 Bacillota bacterium
GGTATTGGAAGCCTCACAACTGCAGCATCAAAAAAAGCATCCATGACAACAGCTGCTTTATTTGCCCACCATTTATAAATAGTAGCTTTACTAACCCCAGCTCTTTCAGCAATCTTTTCAATTGTAACTGCTTCAAAACCAACTTCAAGCAATAAGTCATATGATGCAGAAAGAATAGCCTGTTTAGTTTTTTCGCTGCGTGGACGTCCCAATTTTTTTTCCATGTATAATTACCTCCATTGTAATCAATTCATAATAATATACTTAATAAACTATACGTATATTATATATATTCCATTTATCAATTTCTAGCCATAGATTAATAATTTTTAATTTTTATTGACGATAATTATAATTTTTTTCAATTCCTAGGCGTAATTAAGCAAAAAAATTTTTTATAAAAACTATTTACAAAACTGAACGTTTAGTATAGTATGTATTTATAAACTATACGTTTAGTTTCTTAAGTATGATTTTTATTTTAATGAAAGATTTGAATTATTGAAATATCTGATAGAAATAATAACTATGGCAAATCATACTTAGTACTTGTATTTAATAAAATCTGCAAATTTTAAAAATTTATTTATATTAGGAGGAAAAATCAATGAAAGTTATCGCATTTAATGGAAGCCCAAATAAAGAAGGTAATACTTATCTCGGAATAAAATTAGTCACTGATGAACTTGAAAAGCAGGGAATCGAAACAGAAATAATTCATGTAGGAAATAAACCTATTAGAGGATGCATTGCTTGTGGATATTGTACAAAAAATAAAAATGAAAAATGTGCTATTAGTACTGATCCCGTTAATGATTGGATTCAAAAGATGAAAGATGCAGATGGAATAATCTTAGGCTCGCCAGTACATTATTCAGCAATCGCAGGGACAATGAAATCATTCTTAGATAGAGCTTTTCGTGTCGCAGAGGCTAATAATAGTATGCTAAGACTTAAAGTTGGAGTTGCTGTAGTAGCTGTAAGAAGAGCTGGTGGTATTCCAACCTTTGATCAATTAAACAATTATATTAACCACTCTGAGATGTTAATCCCTACTTCGAATTATTGGAATGTTATTAATGGAAGATTACCAGGTGAAGTATTGCAAGACGAAGAAGGAACTCAAATAATGAGTATATTAGGAAAAAATATGGCTTGGCTTCTTAAGCTCATAGAAAACGGACAAGGAATTATAGAGAAGCCAGAGAGAGAAGAAAAGATATTCACTAATTTTATTCGCTAAATCATTATTTTCATCCATACATTAGAATAGCAATATCTCACATTTAATAAAGTGGCTTTTACAGAATTGTTATTCTAATTTTCCTATTCAATTAAAAATGTTATTTTATAAGGAAGTGATTTAAAATGCATCAAGCAAGTAATGCAATAATAAAAGATAATAATTCTTCAAGTAATTTAGAAGCTAATCCAACACTTAGCCGTTTGCTCATTTTAATTATGTCCATAGCTTGCGGCGCTACTGTAGCAAATTTATATTATATACAACCTTTACTCGCTGATATAGCTAAGACCTTTAATGTTAATCAATTAAGTATAGGTTTTGCAGCAATGCTCACACAAATAGGTTATGCTGTTGGAATGATATTTATATTACCACTAGGAGATATAAAAGAAAAACGAAAATTAATTATAATAATGCTTTTATGCTCAATAATCTCACTTATGAGTATGTTTTTCTCTTCAAGTATTTTTACATTAGCCTTATCCTCTTTTGCTGTTGGTTTTACTTCTATCATTCCTCAACTTATTATTCCTTTAGCTGCGCAACTGTCAGATCCCAAACAAAGAGGTCAAATAATTGGAATGATTATGAGCGGTTTATTAGTTGGAATATTAATTTCCCGTACAATTAGTGGGATTTTAGGTAGTTCCCTTGGTTGGAGATCTGTTTATCTTATTGCCGCAATTATGATGTTTATTCTTATGCTTATTCTAAGAAAATTAATACCCTTATGCAAATCTGTTTCAGATCTCAAGTATACTGAATTATTAAGATCAATGTTATATTTAATAAAAACAGAACCTATTTTAAGAAGAACGTCTATAAATGGTGCTCTTATGTTTTCAGCTTTCAGCGCCTTTTGGACTTCACTTATATTTTTACTTGAAAGCTCTCATTACAATATGGGGTCCGAAGCCGCAGGTCTATTAGGATTAGTTGGAATTGGCGGTGCTCTTGCAGCTCCAATAGTTGGAAAACTAGCTGATAAGAAAGGTCCTAGATTTGCAATAGGTATAAGTATAATTGTAGTTATAATTTCCTATTTATTATTCTTCTTATTTGGATTTAAAATATGGGGACTTATTCTAGGAGTTATTTTTCTCGATTTAGGAGTACAATCTTGTAATGTCTCAAATCAAGCAATAGTACAAGCCTTAAATGAAAAAACACGTAATAGACTTACAACTATTTATATGGTCAGCTTTTTTCTTGGAGGAGCAGCTGGTTCATTTTTAGGATCATACAGTTATTCTCATTTTGGATGGTATGGGGTTTGCATTTTTGGAATGGCAACTCAAATTATAGCAATAATTGTTTTTAAGACTGGTAAAAAATCATTATAAACATGGAAGTACTAAATTCATAGTACTATAAAGACTCATACTAAATTGGATAGTATGAGTCTTTTAGACTTAAGAATAATTTTCAGTCTAAATTCTTTAAAATTCTTTAACTATTTCTTGGTATAAACTTTTAAAAGCACTATTTTTTCTCCATATGAAATAAAAATCATGAGTTTTCTGCAAATCTTCAACTTCTATTTTCTTTAATGTTCCATCCTTAAGTTCATCTTTCACTGCAACTTCATATAAAGATGTAATTCCATTATTATTTTTAACTAAATGCTTTATTGCATTAATATTTCCTATTTCTACGACTTTATTGAAATCATTTAGAGTGAGATTTTGTTTCTCTAAGTTTTTCTCAAAAATATCTCTTGTACCTGATCCTTTTTCTCTTATTATCAAGGTCTCTTGAAGTAAATCCTCCAATACACGTGGCTGTTTCTTTAATCTATAATCTTTTCCTGCAACGCAAATATACTTTTCTCTTGAATATACAGCAAAATCATATTCATTTTTTACAAAATATCCTTCTACTAATGCAAAATCAATTTCACCCTGTTCTAATTTATTAAGAAGTTCTTCTGTATTCTCTACAATCATAGTCATCCGCATATTATTATTTCTATTTAGATAATCACTAAGTTTTGATGGTAATATAAATTCACCAATTGTAAGGGTTGCACCAAACTTAAGACTTCTTATCCCTAGTTTTTCTTGAGTAATTTTTTCTTTTAAATATTGTTCATCGTGCTTCATTGTAGTAATAGTTTCATAAAATATTTTCCCCGATTTAGTAAGGCTTATCTTTTTACCTTCATATTCAAAAAACTTGGTATCATAGCTATTTTCTAAATACTTAATATGTTGGGATACCGCAGGCTGCGTAATGCATAACGCTTCTGATGCTTTAGTGAAATTCATGTATTTGCATACAGCTAAAAATGTATCTAATCTGAAATCTAACATACGTACCACCTCTTTAATTAACTATAACATATTTTTATCATTATATAAAAATAAATAATTTTTAATTATGATTGCTACCTGCTAATATACTATTTAGAAGTACAAATTAAGAAAAGGGGAATCATTATGAATTTTAT
>JAEZKY010000028.1 GCA_023435985.1 Bacillota bacterium
CTATAGCACTTATTACTAAAATGCTTTGGTCATATTTAATAAAATATCATGAGCAAGAGAAAATGCAAAACCTAGTATATTTAGATGGTCTTACAGGGATACCTAACTTGCAAAAGTTTAATATGGAAGTTGAAAATTTATTAAAGAAGAAACAATTAAATAATTATGCAATTATTTCTTTTGATATAGAAAAGTTTAAGTTTATTAATGATACCTATGGGCATGAAGAAGGAAATAAAGTTTTGGGTTATGTTACCAGCGTTATTACATCAGTCATAAAAGAGAATGAAATGTTTGCAAGAGTATCTGCAGACAACTTTGTTGCACTAATAGATTTGGCTGATAAAGATAAGTTTTTAATGAAGTTAAGAGAAACTAATGCAAGAATACAATATATTGCGAATTCTAATAATAAAAGATATAGAATAGTTTTTGCCTGTGGAATTTATGTTGTTCAAGAACAAGATGATAATGTTACGACAATGATTGACAGAGCTAATATCGCAAGAAAAACTACGAAGGGATTACATGAGAGTTCTTTTGCATTCTATAGCGAAATTGTTCATAGCCAAATGGCGAAAGAAATAGAAATCGAATATGTAATGGAAGATGCATTACATAATAAAGAATTTGAGATATATATTCAACCCAAAGTAAAGCTTTCTTCAAAAGAAATTGTAGGAGCAGAAGCTTTAGTAAGATGGGAAAGAAAAGGCTATGGATTAATTGAAGCAGAGTATTTCATACCTATATTTGAAAAGAATGGTTTTATAGAAGAGTTAGATTTTTATGTATTTGAGGAAGTTCATAGAAAAATGAGATTATGGATGAATGCAGGGAAAAATGTGTTACCAATGTCTATAAATTTGTCACGAGTGCATTTAAGAGATGGGCAATTTATAGAAAGATTATTAGAACTAGCAGAAAAATATAGCATACCAACAAGCTTGATTGAGATAGAATTATCAGAAAATGTATTTATAGATAATATCGATAGATTAGTGGTATATATGTATAAATTAAAAGAATTGGGATACAAGATTTCTCTTGATGATTTTGGAGCAGGATATTCTTCTTTAAATTTACTTAAAGATCTGCCAGTAGATATATTAAAAATAGATAGTGAATTCTTTAGAAGTAATTCAGATCATAAGCGCGAAAAAATAATAATTGAAAGTATTGTTGATATGACAAAGAAGCTTGGAATAACAGTGCTTACTGAAGGGGTTGAAACAGAAGAACAATGCGCATTTCTTGAAGAGATTGGATGCGATTTGGTTCAGGGATTTGTATTTGCAAAGCCAATGCCAATTAATGAGTTTGAAGAAATTTTATAAATAATTTTACTGATCATGATTTTGTGGTCAGTATTATTTTTTAGAAGTGTTTAAAATAAGTTGGTTAGTAAAGGAAATATATATAATAATTTCACATTATGTAAGGTATACTTGACATGAAAAAAAGAAAGGATTATATTAATTATGTAAGGTTAACATTACAGGAGTTGGTTTAATGAAAAATAAATTAAAAGAATTACGGGAGTCTTTTGGATTAACTCAAGAACAATTGGGAGAGCTTGTGGGAACTTCAAGGCAAGCAATTAATGCTATCGAAACTGAAAAATACGAACCATCAATATGGCTGGCTTATGATTTATCACAAGTATTTCATTGTCAAATAGAAGAAATCTTTCTTTTTGAAGAAAGTGAAAAAAAATCAAGAGCACAGCAAAGCAGAGGTGTGATTTAAATGGCATTAAGAAAAATTAGGCTTTTTGGTGATGAGATATTAAGAAAAAAAAGCAGGGGAGTTGAAGTTGTAGACGATAAAATAAGGCAAATTCTAAATGATATGGCAGAAACTATGTATAATACTGAAAATGGTGGTGGACTTGCGGCACCACAAATAGGAATATTAAGAAGACTTGTTGTAATAGACATGGGTGAAGGATTAATAAAATTAGTAAACCCAAAGATAATAAGTGCAGAAGGCAGGCAGGAAGTTATAGAGGGCTGCCTAAGTAATCCTAATGTGTTTGGAAAATTAATTAGACCAGAGAAGGTAATAGTAGAAGCACTTAATGAATACGGTGAGAAAATTATATTAACAGGAACTAAAGATTTAGCAAAATGTTTTTGTCATGAAATAGATCATTTAGATGGAATTCTTTTTACGGATTTAGTTACTGAATATGTAAAATGATTTTAGTAAATTGAGGATTGATATATAAAGTTATATAAAATTTGAATTTTTGATAACTAACCGAAAGGCAGGATGATTTTGCTATTTTGGTTAGTTATATTAATATAGAAAGAGTTTAATAAATTTAAAAAAAGAATGCTTTAGAATAACTTCAAGAAATAAAGGAAGTTGCGAATTAAATATAAAAAGTGTATAGTGTAAAGACTGGAATAGATGGCAAGGAGGTTTATCATTATGAATAATAATACATTATTACTATGTCCTATTTGTAAAAATGAAATAATTAAGGACGATTTAAAAAAGGTATATAAATGCAATAACAATCATACATACGACATAGCAAGAGAAGGTTATGTTAATTTATTAATCAGTAATCAAAAAAGAAGTAAAAATCCTGGTGATTCTAAAGAAATGGTACGATCAAGAGTAGAATTTTTAAATAGAGGCTATTATAAATCTGTTTCTGATAGAATTAATGAAATTATTATTGAAACTTTACAGAAATCTGATAATAATAGATTTAATATTATGGATTTAGGATGTGGAGAAGGATACTACTTGACTAATTTGAAAAATTATATAGATGAAAAGGGTATAGAGGCAGATTTCTATGGAATGGATGTATCTAAAGAAGCTGTTAGGTATGCAAGTAAAGCTAATAAAGAATGCATATTTGCAGTTGGGAATAATTTTAATATACCTGTAGGTGATAAATCCATAGACTGCCTTCTTTCTGTATTTAGTCCTATAGATATAAATGAATGTAATAGAGTTTTAAAGGATAATGGGATTTTTGTAAGAGTGCTGCCTAGAACAAATCATTTAATACAGTTAAGAAACATTATATATTCGGAAGTGCATTTGAATGAAAAAGTGTATAAAGCAGATGAGCATGATAATGAATATGTCAAAGAAGCAAATGTTACATTTGATGTTAATTTAAACAAAGAGGAAATATTAAGTTTATTAAAGATGACGCCTCATTATTGGAAGTCTACTCAGGAAAACAAAGAAAAATTAGAAACATATGATTCAATGGTTATTACTATAGATATGCGTATTGGTGTTTTTAAAAGAAAATAGCTTGGATATGCACTTTATTTTTTAAATATTATACCTTGGATTTTTTTCTGATAAGTTTGATAAAGAAAAGGCAAAAGATATAGCAGACAGTATTGAATACATATGGAATTATAATCCAAGTAATGACATGTTTTCAATATAATTAATTTCAATAATATGAACTGAAGTGCAAAAGAGCAAAATCATTATTGATGAAATATACTTAGAAAATTATAAAAAATCATAAAATATTATACTTTGGTATAATATACTATTTCATTATGTTAAAGTATAATAATTCTTGTAAAGAGAGATTTAATGATAAGGAATTTTTATAACTGGTTAAGGGGTTTATAATAAGTCAGTTATAAATTAGATAATGTTGATTTTTTAGGGCGTTTATTATTATAAAATATTAATTTACTTCGGTATTTATTAATTCCTATATTTACAGTTCTCTAATAATAAATGAAAATCAACATTATCTATAAATTCTATTAAAAATTAAAGAGAATTTGAAAGTTTTTATAAAAAACAAAATAATTAATTTTGATATATTGGGACCATAGTAAGGTATAATTCCTTGTTATGGTCTTGTTTTATATGAAAGAAAGTAGCAATTTATAATTTAGTTATTAGATGTATTGGAGAGTTGATTTTACTATTGTAAAAGTAGGTTAAACTTAATGGAATGATATGAAAAAAATATGGACTTATGATATAATTTTGGAGATAAGGAAATTTAAATTAAATTGACATAAATATGCTTTTTGGGGAGGAGGGAAATATGGAATTCACAAACTTACATGATAAAATGCAATTTCATAAATTTCAAAATGAAATACAACAATATAATAATAATTGTTTTTATGATAAATCCACTAAAATATTACTTGGTGCTATAAATTGTTTTAATGATCATCCAGGCTTGCATTATCTTCTGGCATTAACTTATTACAATTGCAAAGAATACTTAAAAGCCACTGAGTGTTTGAAAAAAGCTATTTATTATGATGAAAATAATGATAAATACCTAGGTCTTATAGGATGTTGCTTCTATGAGATAAATGATTTTGAAAGCTCTTACAATTATGAAAAAAAAGCTTATGAACTTGATAATTATAACTTGGAGGCAATAATAACTCTAGGTAAGATTGAATTGCGCAGGCATAATTTCGATGAAGCATTTCAATATGCAACTTTAGCTGTAGATATTGATAATGAAAGCTTTCAAGCTATAAGATTATTAAGTAAATGCTACATAGCTCAAGGAGAAGATGAACGTGATATTTTGAGGTTCTTAAACAAAGCTAGAGCCTTGGGAAATGATGATGAACTTGAGTTCGATATAATAAAGTTTTTATATATTAATGGGGATTATTTTGAATGTTTAAAAGAGTGCAGGAAAAGCATAGTTGAAAATTCTGATTCTTATATTGCTCAAAAAGCGGCAAAGTATGTATCCCAAATATATGAAAAAATTATGATTAAAAAAGCAAAACTTAGTCAAAAGTCAGTCCTTAATAGTGAACTAGATAAAGATGAATCTAGTTCTAGCGAAAACTTTAAAATTAGTGAAAGTAGAGTGAAATCATCTATAGATGATATTATGGATATGGGATTGAAAGATGAAGAGTTTAATAAAACAAATGAAGAAAATAAAAAAGAGGAAATCATTAATTTAAAAGAAAACACAGAAAATAATTTTTCAAGTGAAGAAATTGTTATACAGGATAATGAAAACAGAAATTCAGCTTTACTGCAGGAAGCTTTAGATAAACTTGATGCATTGATTGGGTTAGATACTGTTAAAAACGAAATTAAAAAAATTGTGCAGCTTATTAAATATGAAAATAATAGAGCAAACGTGCTAGGTATCAAGAAAAATATTAATCAGGGGTATCATTTTGCTTTTTCGGGTAATCCAGGAACAGGGAAGACCACTGTTGCTAGATTAATTGGAGATATACTTCACTATTTAGGAATTTTAGAAAAGGGACAATTAATAGAGGTAGATAGAAGCGAAATCGTAGGACGTTTTATAGGAGAAACTGCAAAATTAACTAAAAAGGCAATAGATAGAGCTATGGGGGGGATTCTTTTTATAGATGAGGCATACTCCTTATCTAAGGGAGGGGAAGGCAGTAATGATTATGGTGCAGAGGCAATAGAGGCATTGATTAAAGCAATGGAAGATAACAGAGATAAGTTTACTGTTATTTTAGCAGGATATACTAGAGAAATGAAAAATCTAATGAAGTTAAATCCGGGTCTTAGGAGTAGAATTAATTTAGAAATTGAATTTGAAGATTATAATGATTTTGAATTGGTTAATATTGCAAAAAGTATGGCTAATGATAATTATTATAAAATAAATGAGGAAGGAGAAAAAGCTTTTTTAGAAAAAATAAAATTAGAGAAAGTAGATGAAAATTTTGCTAATGCTAGAGCAGCTAGAAATATAATAGAGTCTGCTATAAGGGAGAAAGCATTTAGAATTGGAGATAGTGAAGTTTCAAGGGAAGAATTAGTTATGCTTACTCCTGAGGATTTTGGGATAAATTTTGAATTCCACGCACGTGATAAGATGATAGAATTACAAGATGAATTAGATGCGCTTGTTGGACTTGACGGCGTTAAAAGTATTGTAAAAGGAATACTAAATACTTTAGAACTTCAACATAGAAAAAAGGAAATAGGAATAAATTCTGAAGATATTTCATTAAATATGATATTTACAGGAAACCCGGGTACAGGAAAAACGACTGTTGCAAGAATTATAGGCAAAATTCTTAAAGCTATTGGTGTATTAAAGAAAGGTCATATGGTTGAAGTGACACGGGCAGATTTAGTTGGAGAATATGTTGGGCAAACTGCACCTAAAACTTTAAATAAAATAAAAGAAGCTTATGGAGGAATACTATTTATCGATGAAGCCTATAGCTTAATTGGGGGCACTGGTAGTGATTTTGGAAAAGAAGCAATAGCAGCATTAATAAAAGAGATGGAAGATAGTAGGGACAAACTTGTAGTGATAATGGCTGGATACACAAAAGAAATGGACGATTTGGTGAATTTAAATCCTGGAATGGAAAGTAGAGTGAAATTTACAGTAGAATTTTCAGACTATAATCCTGATGAATTGATGAAAATATTTGAAGGATTATGCGAAAAAGAAAGCTATATTCTTTCAAATGAAGCAAGGGAAAATTTAAAGGCTATATTTCAAGAGGAGTATGATAGGAAAGATAAGAGTTTTGGAAATGGACGATTAGTCAGAAAATATTATGAAAAAATAAAGATGAAACAAGCAGATAGAGTCATTAAAAATGACATAAGAGATAGAGAAGGATTGCTTAAAATAAGTTCACAGGATATAGAATCTTCTTATAATTATAAATAAATTTATTAGATCAGTTGACAAAATAGACGAACTGGTCTAATATTTATCTTGTGGAGAAGAAAAAATATTTTTTTAGATAAAAAATAAACAAACTAGTCTATTAATGTTTGCTGAAAATATCAACATCAATTATGTAGGAGGAATAATAGTATGAGAGATGTAGTAATAGTAAGTGCAGTAAGAACTGCAATAGGAGCATATGGAAAGACATTAAAGGATGTACCAGCAGTAGAATTAGGTGCAACAGTAATAAAGGAAGCGGTCAAAAGAGCAAATATAAAGTCAGAAGAAATTGGTGAAGTTATCTTTGGAAATGTTCTTCAAGCAGGATTAGGTCAAAACCCTGCAAGGCAGGCAGCAGTTAAAGCAGGGTTACCTGTGGAAATTCCAGCTTTAACTTTAAATAAGGTATGCGGATCAGGTTTAAGAGCAGTTAGTTTAGCCGCTCAAATTATAAAAGCAGGAGATGCAGATATAATTGTTGCCGGTGGTATGGAAAATATGTCTAGTGCTCCGTTTTTGGTGAAAAATGCAAGATGGGGACAACGAATGGGACATGGAGAATTTGTAGATGAAATGATTCAAGATGGTTTATGGGATGCTTTTAATAACTATCATATGGGAGTTACAGCAGAAAATGTAGCTGAAAAGTGGAATGTAACAAGAGAAGAACAAGATCAATTTTCATTAGCATCTCAATATAAGGCTGAAGAAGCAATAAAAAGTGGACAATTTAAGGAAGAAATAGTTCCTATAGTTATAAAGACAAAGAAAGGTGAAGTGGTTTTTGATACAGATGAATTTCCTAGATTCGGAAATACAATTGAAGCTTTATCAAAACTTAAACCAATTTTTAAAGAAAATGGTACAGTGACAGCGGGAAATGCGTCAGGTCTTAATGATGGAGCAGCAGCCTTAGTTATAATGAGTGCAGATAAAGCTAAAGAACTAGGTGCAAAACCGCTTGCAAAGATACTTTCTTATGGTTCAGCAGGATTAGATCCAGCGATAATGGGATATGGTGCATTTCATGCAACAAAAGCGGCTTTAGATAAAATAAATTTAAAAGCTGAAGATTTAGATTTAATTGAAGCAAATGAAGCCTATGCATCGCAAAGTATAGCAATAGCAAGAGATTTAAATTTAGACATGAATAAAGTAAATGTTAATGGAGGGGCTATTGCATTAGGTCATCCAATAGGAGCATCTGGTGCACGTATACTAGTTACATTATTACATGCGATGGAAAAAAGAGATGCAAAGAAAGGACTTGCTACTTTGTGTATTGGTGGAGGACAAGGAACTGCATTAGTAGTTGAAAGAGAATAAATATAATTAAAAATATATTTCATAAAATAGATGATTTTAAGTCATCTATTTTTTAGGTAAAAATAAGAATTTATTAGTCATCTCCAGAATATAATTTATTTGAATTAAGTAAAAGAAGTGGAGTGACATAAGTGAGTAATGAGCCTAAAATAATCAAAAACTCAATTAAAAGAGATTTTAATAAACTTGGACTTACAATTTTAATGAAAGAAATAATTGTAAATGTAGTTGTTATAGTATTTACAATGATTGTTATGGCAGAGCAGACTGCAAGAAATCCAAGTGCTAGTTATGATCAATTAGCACAGATCTTAAACAATGGAACTTATAGTGGAGTAATGAGTATAATTGCAGTTATGTTTTCATTTATTCCATTTTTAATTTATAGAGGAAGAAAGTTTTTTGAATATGACTTAAGGATAAAAAACAGAGAATTTACTATGAGAACTATAATAATAGGACTTATTATAGTATTATCAGCAAACAGTTTATTAGTTTTTTTTTCCGATATACTAGAATTAGGACTTAATTTTATCGGATTTAGTGCTAATTCAGCCTTAGAAGATTTAGAATCTTTAAATGAATTAGCTATTCCAATGATTATTTACTCATGCATACTAGGACCAGTAATTGAAGAATTTACTTATAGGGGAGTAATTCTTAGGAGTCTTGAAAGGTATGGAAAAAAAGTTGCTATATTGGTTTCGGCAATATTATTTGGGTTAATGCATGGAAACTTTTTTCAAATATTTATGGCAATAGGACTCGGAATTGTATTAGGATATTTAGCTATAGAATATTCCATAAAACTGACTATATTATTACATATTATTAATAATATTTCTGTTCAAATTATATCACAATTAGCTATTGGCTTAAGCAGAGAAACAGAAAAGATTATCAATTATAGTTTTATAAATATTGGTCTAATTATGTTACTTGTATTTCTTTTCTATTATAGAAGTTCTATTAAGGAATGGCTTAAGGAAAATAAAATGCAAAAGGGTATTATGTTAAAATTCTTTACATCTATTTTAATAATAGTAGTGGTTGCTTTTGATTTGTTTAAAGTTGTAAGCGGTATAAATGGAATATAAGGCACAGTAAAATAAATAACAAGTCAAAAGTTGACATGTATAAAAGCTAATACTTCAAAGAAATTTAGTTTTTAGAAGAAGGATTACCCATCTGCAATTTTAAAGTAAAAGAGTAGTCCTTTATATTATATTTAAACAGTCTTAATAAATAGTAAGGTAAAAGTGAAAAGCAGTATCCCGCCAACTATAGATAAAAGATATGATGGAATTTGATTTATCAAGTACCCAGAAATAATTAAGGCAATGGGAAGAACTATTTTTGATATACCTATTCCTAAGCTTAAGACTCTGCCTCTAAATTCATCTGGAATTGTTTTTTGGAGAAAATAAAAAATAGGGATATCTATGAATGATAGTGAAAATCCAATTAGTATAGTTACTAAAATAAAATATATTAATATAGCTGTTTTGTTAGGTATTGTAGTCTGTATTATGACTGAAAAGCCAATAGAAATCATGCAAAGTGATAATAATATAGTTGCTGATTTTATTATTTTTTTAAAAGAAAATTTTTTGATGATTTTCTTTATTGTAATAGCACCTAAAATTGATCCTATTGAGTAAGTGGATTGAATTAAGCCATAGAGTTTTGTATCTAAGTGTATTATATTATTTATTATATAAGGCATTGGAATATTTATTGAAAGACCAATAAAAAAGTTTATTGCAAGAAAAGTTACAGTCATTTCAATAATATCTTTTCTTTTATTTAGGTAAATAAAGCATTCTTTTATATCAGTATAAAAACTAAGTTTTCTATTATTACTAGAAAATTCAATGTGATTTAATCTGAAATTCATAAGTATTTGAAGAAAGGCAGAAATAATAAAAGATATGCTATTAATGAAAATAAAATAATTTATATTTAATAGTGCAAAAACTAATCCACCTACCATTGGTCCCAATATTGACGAGGAGGACTCGATGACTTTACTTATAGAATTTAAAGAAATGAGATTATTTTCGTGAACCAAGTTTGGTTTTGCAGCCTCAATGCTTATATTATAAATGGTGGTAAAGAAGTTTAAGAAAAATGTACTAATATAAATTAACTCAAGGTTTAAGGAGCAACTTGTACTAATAAGTAAATATATAAACAGAAGTAAAAATCCATTAAGCATATCTGTAATGATGGCAATCAGTTTTTTATTAAGTTTATCAGTAAGAACTCCAGCAAAAGGAGTTGCAATTATCACTGAAACAACACCTAACATAAGTGTTGTTGCAAAATTTAAACCAGAGTTTGTGATTTGTAATACATATAAGCTTATAGCAAAGCTATATGTAGATGTTCCAAATAGGGAAATAGAACTTGCTAAAAAAAAGAGAGACATATTTAATAGATCTTTATTTTGAGCAATCTTGTTAAATTCAGTTTTAATTTCAAACATTTTATCATTCCTTAAAAAAGATTATTTCTTTAGTTAAAGCAGCGCTTATGCCAAATGTAATAATTATTAATAGTTTATATCGAGCATAAATACTTCTCTAGTTTTAAAGATAAATCAATTTTAAATCGTGGGCATATGGCTATATCAAGATATAAATTTTAGATTTATTCTATAAAAATAGGACAAAGATGGGGTTAACCCCATCTTTGTCCTAGCATAGAATAGGAATATACTTTTTCGCCAGCTTTAAAATAATTTTCATATTTGCCGCCTTTAGCAACATAATTAGATTTATTTTCTTCTAAAGTATTATACTTAAGTTTGGAAATCTCTTCTTTAATATTAGCTAAAATAAAATTCTTTTTATATTTATTAGCTATAAAGCTATTTAAAGTGAAATTTTTAAATAAAATATATGATCCTATAAAGTAAGCAGTATCTTTTATATGATGATCTATTTTTGACAATAAGAAATCTTCATTAGAGAAGCTGTAATTGCTTGTGCCAGAGAGATCTAATAGTATGTCAACAGATTTATCTTTTATTGGAATTTGAAGAAAGTCTGAACAAATAAAGATTATATTTTTTTTACAATTAGCTATTTCAAATGCTTTCTTTAAAAATTTGTGCTTATTAATATCATGGTCTATTGCTATGTATGTCATGTCATCTGGCAGGTCATCATAAATGTATCTTAAAATAAAGCCCAAACCAGAGCCTAATTCAAGTATTACTTTATTTTTGAATTTTGAAAAATCTACTTTTTTATATAGCCATTCCATTCCTTTGTGTAAATTATCGAGGTAATTCATATCTGTATCAGTTATATATTCAATAATATAATTGAAATTAAGCTTAATTTCGTCATCTACAGCATTCTTTTCTATTCTAAGTATCCCTTCTTCGATAAAATACTCTTCCCCACAAGGGCAAGATAATTTTCCGTTAATAATTTGATTGTTTATTATATTTGCTTCACTGAGTTCTAAATCACTATTACATTTACAACATTTAAAAAGATTAAGTGATTTTATATTAATACCTATAATCGATTTACTTTCATTTTTAATTTGTAAAAGCTCCTCTAATTTTTCTTCAAGTCTTTGTTTTGTTGAGGTAAGCTCTTTAATCTGATTTTCAATATGCTTATCTTTGTTTATAAATAATTCTTTATAACATTCTTTTTCTTGATATTGGGTGAGCTTTGCAAAATTCTTAAATAAAAAAATAGACTTTATTTCGCTAAGAGTAAATCCCAATCCCTTAAAAGAAAGTATATCTTTTAAATCCTCCTGGCACTTTTCATCAAAATCATATTGACCTCCAAGCTTTTGAGGAACTATCAAGCCTAAATCCATATAGTGTCTTATTGTATCTATAGTTAGATTGTTTGATTTGACAAATTTACCAATTTTCAAAATATCACCTTCATAATATAGAAATTATTAATATTAAATAATTATATCATAGATAGCTGGAAAATGTTTTCTTACATTTTTACATGAAAATTGTATAGGAGTTGTAATTGGACTGTAACAGAACTGTGACAATTAATGATTACAATACAAATATAGATCAAAGAAAGTTAATGATAGGATTTCTATTTAAATAATGACATAATTTGAGGTGATAAAAATGAATGGAAAAGTAATTTATTCTGTTATAGTACCTTTATATAATGAAGAACTTGTTATAGATGAAAGTTATAGAAGATTAAAAGAAGTTATGGATACAACAAAAGAGACTTATGAAATTGTGTTCGTAAATGATGGAAGCAAAGATAGGACAAGAGAAAAAGCAGAAAAAATATGCAGTAATGATGAAAATATAAAACTCATTAATTTTTCAAGGAACTTTGGCCATCAGGCAGCAATAACAGCAGGAATGGACTTAGCACTTGGAGACGCGAGCATAGTAATAGATGCAGATCTCCAAGATCCTCCTGAAGTTATGCTTAAGATGATTGAAAAGTGGAAGGAAGGCTATGAAGTAGTTTATGGAAAAAGAGTGAAAAGAGAAGGAGAAAGTTTCTTTAAAAAGCTCACAGCTAAAATGTATTATAGATTATTAAAGAGCATGACAAGCGTTGATGTTCCAGTAGATACAGGAGATTTTAGACTTATAGATAGAAAAGTATGCGATTCTTTAATTGCACTCCCAGAAAGAAATAGATATGTAAGAGGCCTTGTAAGCTGGGTTGGGTACAGACAAACCTGTGTGGAATTTGTAAGACAAGAAAGGTTTGCAGGGGAAACCAAGTATCCTTTGAAAAAGATGCTCAAGCTGGCTTTTGATGGTATAACCGCTTTATCATATAAGCCTCTTGTTATTGCAGGATATTTAGGGGTTTTAGCTTTTATAGTAGGAGTTATTTTAATTATTTCAGATTTTGTGAAGGATATTTTTAATAAAAGTAGTATTATAAATTTTACACTAGTTATTGGAATAAACATGATGATGTTTGGTGTAGTACTTGGATGCATCGGTATAATGGGTCAATATATAGGAAGAATATTTGATGAAAGTAAAGGAAGGCCTATTTATATAATTGATAGCACAAAAAATTACACTAGAAGTGATAAAAAGTTTAAAATTGTTAATTTAGAACAAAAGACACTATAGGAGGACATATAGTGAATTATATAAAACTAAATAAGAGAAATATAGGCATTACATTAATTTTAATATTATCAGCAATATTAAATTTTGCTAATATAGGAATTGAAGGCTATGGAAATAGTTATTATGCTGCTGGAGTAAAAAGTATGACCATGAGTCTTAAAAATTTCTTTTTTGTATCTTTTGATCCAGGAAGTTTTGTAACAATAGATAAACCGCCAATGGGGTTTTGGATACAGGCTATTTTTGCTAAAATATTTGGTTTTAGCGGATGGAGCATACTTTTACCACAGGCACTAGCGGGAGTGATTTCAGTATATTTAGTATATTACCTTGTTAAAAGATCTTTTGGCAGTTTAGCTGGAATTATTTCAGCAGCATGTCTTGCGGTAACTCCAGTTTTTGTTGCAGCAAGCAGGAATAATACAATAGATAATTTACTTGTTATGACATTGCTTTTTTCATGTTTGGCTCTTACAAAAGCAGCAGAACAAG
>JAEZKY010000032.1 GCA_023435985.1 Bacillota bacterium
TTTAGATGCAGATAGGGATAACATATCTAAAACATTAGATATTTTCCTCGCAGGAGATAAAATTACTACAGATCAGTACGCTGAATTTACAAATTTAATTAATCCAACTACAACAGATAGTACAAGTTCAGATTCTAGTAAATAATACATCATAGAAAGATACTGTGCAATAACCTAATATTGACTATATTGCGTCAATAATTTACAATAAATTATGTAAATATGTGAAAAAGGTGGTAATAGTGATGCTTAATAAAAAACTGAAGAGAGTAGTTTCATGTGTGGTACTTAGCTTTTGTATGATGTCTACTACTGCATTTGCCGGAACTTGGGAAGGGAGTCAATATCATTGGAAGTATCTAAAAGATGATGGAAGTTATGCCAACAGTCAATGGATTTATGATAATGGTTCTTGGTATTTCTTTAATAAAAGTGGTGTTATGGCATATAATGAAGATTTAGATAATGATGGGGCTAGATATTTAGGTTTCAATTATGACTTTGGTGGATATAGCTATTATGTTGATTGGTCTGGTAAAATGGTGTCTGGTGGATTTGTAGATAAAGATTCAACTGACAAGTTATTTGCAGATAAAGATGGACATCTTGTAAAAGGATTATTTATGGTTGATGGTGATTTGTATTATGCATCAAGTTCTTTTAATGTAGATGTTACATATGCTGAGCCAGCGTATTTGTTAAACTACAATAATGGAAAAGATGCTATAGAAATTAACTGTTATCATAATAAGGGTAAAATTTTAGACAGAGATGGAAAGCCTTTTGAAGCAAATTCCAAACTGTATACCATTGCTAAATACGTACCTAAATATGATTCTAAAGGAAATTTTATTGGAGAAATAAAGAATTCAAATGGCTATGATTTTCAAATGGTTTTAGCAGGAGGAGGAGAAAGGGGACCAATGTAAGGTATTGTGTAAAGAAATCTTTACCATTATATAATTAAATGATCGTGTTTATGGCACTTGTAGAAAAGCAAGTGTCTTTTATATTATTACATCATAGAAAAATACTGTACAATAACCCAATATTGACTATATTGCGTCAATAATTTACAATAAATTATGTAAATATGTGAAAAAGGTGGTAATAATGATGCTTAATAAAAAACTAAAAAGAGTAATTACCTGTGCAGCACTAATCTTTTGTATGATGTCTACTACTGCATTTGCAGGGACATGGCAAGAAGAATATGCATATTCAGGTTATCCGGAATGGCAATACATAAAAGACAATGGAGAATATGCTAAAAGTGAATGGATTTATGATAATGGTTCTTGGTATTATATCAATTGTACCTTCCAGATGGTTCGTGGAATTCATAGTAATACTGTAACTGAAAAAGCTTTAGGAGGCAATTATTGTTTTGAGCAATCCGGTAAATTGTCGACTGGTGGATTCGTAGAAGGAAGCTCTGGAAGTGGTGACAGATACTTTGCAGATAAAGATGGACATACTGTAGATGGATTATTTATGGTAGATGGTGTTTTATATGAAGCAAGAGCTGGTATAATAGATGCCAATTATATTGTAGATAGTACTCTGATCATTTGCAATGAGAGCTATGACAAGTATGATTCACTTGGTAGCAGTCGAACTGAAAGTGAAGTGGAAAAATATAAAGTTAAATGTAAGTTTGTAAATGGTATGGTATTAGACACTGATGGAAAACCTTTTGCAGCAGATTCTAAAATCTTTACTCAAGTAAAATATTTACCGAAATATGATTCAAAAGGTAATTTAATAGGAGCAATAGAGAATCCAAATGGTTATAGAATTTTTTAATAAATAAAAATTACTTATTGTATAAGAATCATTGATATTTAAAATTCTAAGTAGTATCAAATATTTAAATATCATGATTAGTAAAAATAATAATAAATTATGTAATACCGTAGTGTTCAATAAAATGAATCTGCGGTATTTTTACGTAATAGAAAGAATACAGGCAATAGATTAGCACCAACAAGAGGTGTTTTTTTGTTGCGTGTTTTATGGACAATGATAAATTTTAAAAGATAATGAGCTGCAAAAATTTACTTAAATTCTTATATATAAAGGAATTTGTATTACGATTATTGTTGGATTTAACTAATATTAAAGCTAAAATAAATATATAGAACGCGCGTTCATTTATTATTCAAAACAAAAGGGGAGAAATGATAAATGAAGAAATATTTTAAGAAATTTGGAATTATGTTTGTAATGACCTTAATATTATCGTTAGGATTTTGTATTAGTGCTTTTGCTGCTACAGATGATGGAGTAGTAGGTACTAGTAATTTGAATGGTACAGCTCAAAATAGTGCTAAGATTGGAGATCAATTAAAGTTACCAGAAGTTGGATGGAAAAGATATGATGATACTGATGGTAGGCTTATTAGAACAGGTATTTGGATGAATGATCCAACAACTAATGGCTATGATGGTAATCTTCAATATACCAATGAAACTAGTTCAACTTTAACCTTTAAGTTTTATGGGAAAAAACTTAGAATTATATCGGCCATTTCAAATGTCCAAAGTTCTAGAGTTCAAATAATTATTGATGGAAATAGTTACTATAGCTCTAATTATAGTTCAACTGTTGTATATCAGTCATTATTAAAGGAATTTCCTAATTTATCCACTGGTGTACATACAGTAACAATGAATTCTTTGTCAGCAGGAGATTGGAATGTAGAGGCCATAGATATAGATGATACAGGTTCCTTAATAGATCCAAATGAATCAATATCATTAGATAAATCAACAATAGATATGACAGAAGGAGAAACACAAAAATTAACTGCAACAACAACTCCAGCAGGTGCACAAGTAACATGGACATCAAGTGATGATTCAATAGCTACAGTTGATGAAAATGGAATTGTTAAAGGAATAAAAGAAGGACAAGTGACAATTACAGGTACTACAGCAGATGGATTAACTGCAACATGTACAGTAACTGTGTCATCAAAAGGAACTGAACCAAGCAATCCAACTACAGGAGATGCAAATTTATATATTGAATTAGTAGATGGACAAATAAAACAATATACTGTATCATCAGATGAAATTAATAAATTTACAGAGTGGTATGAAAATAGAGATAATGATCATTCATTGAAAGCTACATATAAGTTTACTAAAGGAACGTACACAGATTATGTAGTGCATGACCAAATTGATTGGTTTGAAGTTAGATAATATAAATAAAGTTTTTATTAAAACACTTACAGAAATGTAGGTGTTTTTTGATACACAATAGAAAGATAGGATGTAGCATTTAAGGCAGTAAATAATTGGTGTCTTTTTGATATAAAAATTTAGGAGGAATAAGTTATGGAAATTAAAATTAAAGCATCTGTAAATAATAATACAGAATTAAAAGAACTTATAAATAACATTAATGCAATAGAAAAAGAGTACAATTGTACTTGTACTCTTTTAGATGTTGAAATAAAACATTAATTAAGCCTTTGTGACAAATTGTACAAATAGTATATCTGCTGAAGATATAGTAATAATATTGTTTGCTCCAACAAAAGTTAATAATCTATCATAAAGATAGAAATTATCAAATTCTTTTACTGTAACAGTTTCACCTTTGCCATCTGGATAATTAATATGTGTAAAGTTATTAACAGCAACTTTATTTCCGGATTTTAAGTAAATAAAAGCACTCATCGTGTACACCCCCTTTCAAAAGTATTTTAACATAATATGGGGAATGATGGTAAAGTATGAAAAAATTTATTGAAAGAAATGGTGCATTAATTAATAAGAAATATAAGCACAAATCTGGACTTTTAGGAGTCTTTTTTTATGCTTATTTTTATAAAATTTGAATCGAGGATGGTGACGTATGAATGAAAAAGAACCAATTCAAGAAATTAGGGAGCGGTTAATAAAAATTGAGACACTTCTTGAAAATATCCCTAAATCAATCAACCTTCAACTTGAAAATTTAGAGGAAAAAATTAAAGTGGCAAATCACAGAATAGATGATTTAGAAGACACAATTAAATGGCTATGGAGAACTTTAGCAGGAAGTTTTCTTACTGGAGCTATAGCTATTTTAGTTGCATTAATAAAATTTTATAAATAGAAAAGGTGGAATGTAAAAATGTTAAGTATTAATTTAAAGGCAAGATTAGAAAACAAAACTTTTTGGGTGTCACTAGTAAGTGCAGTAGTATTGCTAATACAACAATGTGGTCTAGATGCAAGCAAATTTATTCCTAGTAATTATGTGGATATTATAAATTCTGTATTTGCAATCTTAACGATTTTAGGAATAGTCATTGATACTTCAACTCCAGGAGTAAACGACCAAGTTACTATTTCAAATAATAATACACAGGCGAGTATAAATGAAGATACTAATATAATTGAATCAGATTCAGCAACAAGTGATAATTTAGATGTATCTGGAATTCAAACTGAAAATGAACAATTAAAAGCACAATTAGCTTCAATTCAATCAGCAGTAGCTGGAGTGACAAATGATTCAACTGGGGTAACAGCATAGTTTTAATTTATAGAGTAGCCTTTAAGGTTGCTCTTATTTTTTATTTTAATTTAGAGAGGATGATATGAATTGAAAGGTGTAGATGTAAGTAATCACAATGGAAATATAAACTTTAATCAGGTTAAAGCTGCAGGGATTGAAGCTGTATATATAAAGGCGACAGAAGGAACAACATATATAGATAGTTATTTAGATACCGATTATTCTAATGCTCATTATGCAGGATTAAAGACAGGATTTTATCACTTCTTAGTTGGGACTAGCGCTCCTGAGACGCAGGCAACTAGCTTCTATAATTCGATTAAAGATAAAGCAAATGATCTTATTCCTATGCTAGATGTGGAAACTGTATTTAATGGGCTAATTGATTATGTATTAAGATTTATTTCTAAATTTGAAGAAATATCTAATATGAATATAGGAATTTATACTTATACTGGATTTATGAGTAATTTAGATGATAGATTAGCATCATATCCACTATGGGAAGCAAACTATAATAACGATCCATGGAACTTATCAAATAATCTCTTTAATAACAGAGTAGGGCACCAATACAGTGAAAATGGTTCTGTAGCTGGTATAAATACTGATTGCGATATGAATGAATTTAATGAAAGTGTTTTTACAGCTTTATCCGGAGAATGGATACAAGGAACTGAAGAAGATAGCGGTAAATGGTGGTATAAACATTCAGATGGAAGTTACACAAAAGCTGATTGGGAAAGGATAGATGGAGAATGGTATTACTTTGATTATAAAGGATGGATGTGTACAGG
>JAEZKY010000036.1 GCA_023435985.1 Bacillota bacterium
TGCTTACTGTCTGATAAATAAAGTTACAAGCTAAATCACCTGAAGCATACCCAAGTTTTTCTTTCAAACTGATTTTTTCAAACACATTAGATGCCAATTGATTAGTTTTAGTAATATCCATTTAAAGCTCTCCTTTATTTTAATTTATAAGATTACTGCATTTATCAAGCTCATTTCATTAGCTAGCTAAATGTTTTTTAATATTTTCACAAATTCTTGATTTATAATACAATTGTCAAATGCAACCGACTTCATAATTCTTCTAATATCCTCTTCACCTGTATTATACTGAGATACAAATTCTCCTATCCACATTGGGACTTCATACTTCTCCGCAAATCTCATATATTCAAAATCTTTAACAAGTTCATATATATTCATAATTCCACATTGCTGCTGCTTCAATACTGTCATTTACTATTTGTATCACTTTCAAAATGCTTATATCCTAAAGTAAGTCTTATACAATTGACCCCTATTGATTCTATAAATTTTACAGTTCTTTATACATAAAGTAATCAAAATCAGCCGGTTTATTAGTTCCACCATTATCCTGGCAGTGTATTCCCACAAATGCCCCCGTGAAGGCCGATCCTATTATATAATCATCCGATAACTTTTTAACTTCAAAGTTTACGGGTATTTCATTCCACTTTAATCCATCAAAAGAATAATGGAATTTATAAACATTAGTCTTGACTTCTACTTTTAGATGAACATATTCAACCTCAGCTGGAACAGGGATTATAGAATCATATATTGGCTGGGAAAATTCAGAGTTATCACATGAAATAATATCAATTACTCTTCCTTTTTCTTCATTCCAAGTTACATCAACTGTGGTCCAATTTTCTGTATTGTAATAGCATACAAGGCCAGCTGACTGCTGATAAGTATCCGCATCAAATGAGACACTTGTTGCGGCAACAAAATTAAAAGACTGCCATCGTCTTGCTACGAACGCTTGCGTAAATTTAGAATTCAAGGATTCCTTACCATATAATCTTAAGTTTCCTGGCTTTTCAGTTAGTGACATTATATTATCTGTTAATGGAATACGTAATGATTGAAAATTAATGTTTAATTTACTATCATCAAAGTCATCTCTTTCTGGATAGTCCTTTTCCCATTTTACTTCTTTAATATTATAAGGAGCATCAACTAACATGGCACCTTCTTTTCCACCTACTACATATGGCCAGCTATCACACCATTCAAGTTTTTGAATAGCTGTTTCTCTTCCAAGTGGACAATAGCCTCTAGGAGCTACATGTGTAAGTTGTTTTCCTGTCACGCTGTCGTATCCTCTTTGTTCTTTACCATAAGCCCTATCAGTTGGAAGAGATCTTCCTGTTAAATGAACAAGATACCATTCATCTGTGTGTGTATGAACGAGAGATGCATGTCCACATTTTTGTAATTCATTTTCAGGTTTATGCCATGCAGTAAGTATAGGATTGTCAGGATGTACCTCATATGGTCCTTCTATATTCTTAGAACGTGCTATTGTTGCAGCATGTTCATACTTTGTACCACCTTCAGCGGTTAAAAGATAATAATAGCCATCAATTTGATACAAATGAGGTCCTTCTGTTAATCCAAGCTCTGTACCTTTAAAAATTATTTGAGGCTTCCCAATTAATTGTTGTTTTTCTGGAGAATACTCTTGCATTACAATACCTCCAAATCTATTATGATTTACTCTGTGATCTAACAGCATGTTTACTAAATACTTTTTACCACTTTTATCATGAAATAAGGAAGGATCAAAGCCTGAACTATTTAATTTAATTGGCTCGCTCCAAATCCCATCAATAGTTTCACAGGTAACTAAGTAATTATGACACACCTTCCAAGCTCCGTACGGAGCCTTTACATCTGTATATATTAGCCAAAATTTGTTGTCGCTATAACTTAAACAAGGAGCCCAAATACCACCTGAATCTGGATTGCCTTTCATATCCAATTGTGAAATTCTATTTAGAGGGCGAGCAACTAACTTCCAATTAATTAAATCTTTCGAATGATAAATTTGAACTCCCGGAAACCATTCAAAAGTGGATACTGCAATATAATATTCCTCACCTACCCTGCAAATACTTGGATCTGGATTAAATCCTCTTAGTATTGGATTTTTAATTTTCATCATAAACTTCTCTCCTTTGATTAATTGAATATTTATTTATATTTTTTATCCAAATCATAAAAATTAATAAACTGCTGATATAATTGCATTTATCATAAGTATTCCTGTAAGCAGACCCTGAGTTTTAATTTTTCTTTATAAAGTTTAAATATTTTATATTAAATAATCGTTTACAAAATACTTATTATTATATGAATCACTCTAAATAAGCGCCTTTCATCGCTGACACAGCTCCCCTTGTATAACGTCCAAATATTCCTTTTCTTGTTTCTATTTTAGGAATGCTCCAATCTGCCTTCCGTTCTTCTAATATTTTTTCTACTTCTTGTGGCTTACGTGGCTCTCCTTTAATCCCAACAATATTTAACTTACGTCCATTTATATCAAGTTCAATCAAATCTCCATCTTCTACAAATGCTATAGGCCCGCCTGTTGCTGCTTCAGGTGATATATGTCCAACGCATGGTCCTCTTGTAGCACCTGAAAAGCGTCCATCAGTTAACAAAACTGTTGAACCATTTAATCTTCTATCACATACTATAGCCTCTGTTGTCATAAGCATCTCTGGCATTCCAGATCCCCTTGGCCCCTCATAGCGTATAATTAAAACTTCTCCTGGATTAATTTTGTCTTCAATTACAGCATTATGGCAATCTTCCTCACAATTGAATACTCTTGCAGCTCCCACATGATACATCATATTTTTTGATACTGCTGCATATTTGATAACCGCACCTTCTGGAGCTAAATTTCCTTTCAGAACTGCAATAGAACCCATTTCCTTTGTTGTTTCAACTGGTTTTATTAATTGTTCGCGCTTCAATCCATAATTGTGAAGATATCCTTCTATTCTGTCAAAGAACCCATCATTTTTTATATCTTCAAGATTTTCTTTTAGGGTATTACCTGTTACTGTTAATACATTTAAATTTAAATAATCCTTTAATAACCATTGCACCATAGGAATACCCCCAGCAAACCAAAAAGCTTCAGTTGGGTATTCGCCACTAGGATATATGTTTCCTATATGTGGAATCTTATGATTGATCTCATCAAATAGTTCTGGCTTTAGTTCTATGCCAAGTTCATAAGCTATAGCTGGAAGATGCAGCATTGCATTTGTTGATCCACCTATAGCTGCATGTACAACAATTGCATTATAAAATGCCTCTGGAGTAAGTATATCCTTTGTCTTAACATTAGCTTTAACTAAATTCATAATCTGCTTTCCTGCTTTTCTAGCCATGGCTGTTATATCTCGCATTGTTGCAGGAACAAGTGCACTTCCTGGTAAAGCTAAACCCAATGCTTCAGCTATACACTGCATAGTGCTGGCAGTACCAAGAAATTGGCAAGCTCCTACAGATGGACAGCCCGTCAACTTAAAATCGCGAACTTCTTGAGAAGTTATTGCATCTTTTTTCTTTTCTCTTAATGAAATGTCTCCAGCCCTTATAGATGTTGACATATCTGGTGCTGGCCTCATACTTCCACCTGGAACAAATATGGCTGGCATATCCATACGTGCTGCTGCTTTGAGGTGAGCTGGAATTGATTTATCGCATGAAGAAATTAAGACCATTCCATCCCATGAAACAAATGATCCATGTATTTCTACCATATCTGCAATGACTTCTCTTGAAGCTAATACAAAATTCATTCCATCGTGCCCTTGAGCACATCCATCACAGATATCTGTAACATGAAATTGTCCTGGACGTCCTCCTTTTTCATACACACCAATACTTACTTGATGCGTTAATCCCATAAGATGAGAACTTCCTGGATGACTGTCACCAAATACATCACCAATAAGTATTTGAGGTTTTTTTATGTCTTCTTCATCCCAATCCATTCCCATTTGAAGAGAATCAATTTGTGACCATAATTTACGTTCTGAAGCACTTTTAGGTGTCATAAAATTATCTAGCATTATAAAACTCCTTTCAAATATTTACTATTTTAGATGTTAAATCTAATCCTGATTATCTATTTAACCTTGCACAAGTTCTTTTATTTTTTCTTTAGTATCGTCATTAACTTTAATATCATAATTTCTAAAAGATGTATTTATATCTAATTTTAAAGATATCTGAACAGCTTCCTTAAGTCCTACTATAAATGGATTAGTTAAGTCATATAATTCAGTTAATTTATTTATTTTATCTTGAAGAACTAACAATTTCTCAAAATCTTTATCTAGAAAGGCTTTATATGTATCTATAAATAATTTTGCATCTATATTAGTTAAACCTCCTATAATACCATCACCACCTGATAATAAGTTAGGTACTAAGTATTCATCAAATCCAGAAATTACACAAAAATCTTTGCGAGCTTTCTTTATTTTTTGAACAAATTTTCTCACATTACTCATAGAATCTGTTGTATCTTTTATTCCAACAATATTTTTAAATTCACTAGCTAATCTAAATACTAATTCATACGATACGTTTACAGATGTTCTAGCAGGAAAATTATAAATCATAATAGGTAATTCTGTGTTTTTAGCTATTGTTGAATAATATTCATATATATAATTTTCATCCAGACCAAAAAAATATGGAGTTATAATCAAAACACCATCAGCATTTACTTCCTTAGAATATTTATTTAATACTATAACTTCTTCTATATTATTGCTTCCTGTACCAATTATTAACTTTATTCTTCCATTCATAACTTCAGACACAAATTTGATATAATCTTTCTTTTCTTCCAAAGAAAGATTAAAAAATTCTCCAACAGATCCAAGCACAACAATTCCATCAACTCCATCATTAATTAATTTTTCAATTAAAACTTTAGAATTTTCTTCATCAATGCCTCCTTTTTCATTAAAAATGGTAATTAATGGTGTATAAATTCCTTTAAACATAAAAATCCCCCTTTTATTCGTTTCATATTTGAAACGCCATTCTATATTAGAATTATTTTTTAAGATGATTTATAAAATCATCTTAAAAATTAAAACAAACTTTCTTTTATGTAGCCTAATTTTTTAGAAATATCCAAAGCAGCTTTAGTTACATATTTCTCATATATATTAATCTTCTCATCATTAATTTTTATCTTTAATGTTGAAATAGATACTGCTGCTATTGCTTGTCCTATTCTGTTATATATAGGTACAGCTATACAAAATAATCCTTCTTCATTTTCTTCATTAGAAATAGAATATCCTCTGTCTCTAATCAAATTTAAATTTTCTATCAAGCATTCTTTATCTATTATTGTATTTTGAGTTTTAGGAACAAATGTAACTTGCTCAAAATATTTATTTAACTGCACATTATTATAAGTTGCTAAAATAGCCTTGCCTAAACTTGTTGAATACATTGATGTCCTAGATCCTAAATTGCCTGTTGTTCTTAAAGTGCCTTTTGATTCTCGTTTATCTAAATACACAAGTTCATTATCATTTACTACTGCTAGAAACACTGTTTCTCCAACTTTATCAGATAATTGCTCTAAGGTAGTACTAGCTATCTTAGTTAATTCCATTTTATTTAAATATAAACTTCCAAGTTCAAAAACGCCTACTCCCAATTCATAATTCTTTAATTTCATATTACTTATTGACAAAAACTTTTCACTTACTAATGCATTAACTATATTAAATACGCTAGTTTTAGGTATATCAAGATATTTGCTTATTTCAGCTATTGTTACAGGTTCTTCACTTTCTCCAACAAACTTTAAAATTTCTATTCCTCTTAAAATTGCTGTATTCAAGCAATCTCCTCCTCGCCATTCCATATATGGAATATTGTTTCAATATTTGCACTTATTATATATCCCTCTTTTTCTTTTGTCAATTATATAACTTTGATAAATATTTAAGTTTTGAATAAATACTTAAGTCTATATTTCTACATGTATATTCAGTAGCACAAATATATAGAATCTCTTCAATCATTGGATATATACAATGCAATCCTTCAACCTAAATGAAGAAGAGGGCGCTAGTTATAATCACTATGCCAATGTGAATTATAACATGTAAAGATATTAATTATAATTCACAAGCCTACATATACGCTTACTGATGCTTATTATTCCATTGCATCATTTCAACAAAAATAGGATATAAATCTTTCCCTGCCTGAGATAGTGAGTACTCAACATGTGGTGGAATTTCGTTAAATTAGCTGCATCTTTTTGTGTATTTATGCCTGGCAGTGATCAGTGAATCATATCTTGCTTGTATGCAATGGTGCCCGCAAAAATCTATACAATATAAAAAAGCTACTGTTAAAAGAGGTCGCTATCACAATCCAGAAATAAAAGTAAGCGAACTCATTCCCAAGCGTTAGATTAAGCACAAATCAATATTTTACTAAATGTAAATTGAAAGCATAGATGCATACTCTAAAGTTAATGATGCTCTTGGAGCAATAATCAAAAAATATCCTGAACGATTCTTTGGAAGTGCCACTCTTTCATTAAAAGACCCGGAACCAGACTGCAAAAAACCTTAACGTTGCGTAAAACAATATGGCTTTGTTAGAGCCTTTCTTTTTATTGTGCCAATACTTAATAACCTCGTTTACTCCATCTTGTAATTCCTTTAATAATTTCCTCGTAAAGAATAAAAATTTTTATGAAAACAACTTGCTTTTTATATCTAAAAGATATATACTGAATACATCTTTTAGATATATAGGAGTGAATTAAAAATGCTGAATGAACTTTTTATTTTAGGTGAATTAATGGAAGAACCTCAAAGCGGTTATGATCTACGTTATGCATTGCAAGTCTCTTTAGGCCGTCATCGTAAAGCCAGCTATGGTGTGATCTATCCACTACTTGAAAAATTAGAAAAGGATGGTTTTGTAGAAATAACCACTGTAGGCTCAGATGGAAAAAATAAAAAAGTCGCTACTATTACGGAAAAGGGAAAAGAGCGTTTTTTTAAACTAATGAAAATGCCCGTTCCAAGTAGTGCTCACAATGCTGATATATACTTAATAAAGCTTGATGTTATGCAGCATCTTGCTCTAAATGAACAAATCCAATTATTAGAGCAATTCTATCAGGAACAAAAAGACATCATAGAAGATGCACAAGATGCACTTCAAAAATTAGCTAAAGAAAATTCAAAGGATCACTGGTATGCAAGTAAAAAATTTGAGTTACGACTACAACAAGCCAATGCCGCAATAGAATGGATTAAAAAATTCAAACGTGAAATGAAAAAAGAATGGTGAACTGAATGAAAAAAGAAATAAAAATAGCCTTATTAATGGCTGCTAGTCTCTTTATGGAAATTTTGGACGGAACAATTGTAACCACGGCATTGCCTAAAATGGCTCAATACTTTCATACAAGCTCGGCAACAATTGCTTTACTCGTAAGTGTATATTTAATTACAGTTGCCGTTTTCATCCCTTTAAGTGGATGGATGGCTAATAGATTTGGAAAAAAGAAAATTTGGATTATTGCTGTCATAATATTTGCCCTTAGCTCATTAAGCAGTGCAATAGCACCTAACTTCTCGCTTCTTTTAATAATGAGAATTATACAAGGAATTTCTGGTGCTTTGATGACACCTACAGCAAGACTGATTGTATTAGAAAAGACACCAGCTTCACAGCTATTAAAAATGTTTAGCTATCTCATTTGGCCTGCACTCATAGCACCAGCAATAGCACCGGTGGTTGGAGGATTTCTTGTTACCTACTGGAACTGGCAATGGATTTTCTTGATTAATGTCCCAATTGGTTTAATTATAGTATTAATAGGAATAAGGCTAATAGATACTGATAAAGAGAAGAATATAGCTGCATTTGATCTTTTAGGCTTTATAGAAATTTCATTTTCATCCGGAATAATTTTAGTTGGAGCAGAATTAGCTACTCATGGAAAAAACTATTGGACTAGTGCATTAGGATTATTTGTTTTAGGAATAATATTGAGCTTTATAGTTTTCCAGCACTTGAAGAAATCAGAAAATCCATTATTTTCACTTGATTCATTAAAAATAGCTTCTTTTAGAATCTGTCAAACAAGTGGTTCTATTTTGTGGCTATGTGTTGGAGCATTACCTTACATATTAACGATCTTTTTACAAACAGTCTTTCATTGGTCTGCAGTAAAAGCTGGTAGTTATGTGCTATTTATTTTTCTCGGGAATATTGGAATAAAACCATTTACTAATCCAATTATTCGTAAATTAGGCTATCGCGGTGCACTATTATCATCATTTGGAATGGTATTTGTTACATCAATCGCCTTAGCGTTTATTCAAATTAATACTTTACCTATTTGGATAATGCTTCTTGCACTAATTTCAGGTGTAGGACGTTCATTAGCTTTGACTGCTTATAGCGGCTTGAGTTTTTCTGAAATAGCCCCTCAAGATCGAAATAGTGCAAATACTTTAAATGCTGTTGTTTCAACATTGGCTCAAGGGATGGGTATATCACTTATTACAGTTGTTGTTAATTTACTACAAATTTTCTTTTCAACTACTACTGCATATGAATTAGGTTTTATATTTCTTGGTCTATTAATGATATTTCCAGTAATCGAAGTAATGTTTTTACCTAAAAACATTGGGCATGCAACAATTAGCTAGTTTTACTCGCTGCATATGTAACACACTGAATAAGTTGTTATGAACTATTGGTATTTATAAAAAACAAATTTACAACTGTTTATGTTAATAATCATATCAATGACAAATTAACAAATATTTTTCCTGAAATAGTTAAAATAGACTGCCTAATTGTGAGGACACCGATATATATGCTTCAGGTTAGTGGAATAACAAAAAATTTTCTAGACAGATTGCGCCCTTTTTTAAAGCCTAATTTTACAGCTAAACACTTACCTGGCAAAAAGTACGTTACAGTAACATGCAGTGGTGCGCCAGCAGCATCATTCAGTAATGTTACAGAATATTTAAAACAATTTTTTCTTACTTTAACATGGAAAATGCAGGAAATATTATTGTGGAAGCTCTAAAGGAAAGACATGATATTAGTCAGCAGCCAAATGTTTTAGTCGAAGAACTAGATAGAAAATTAGTTTAAGTTGGGACTGTGAAAAAAAGTCTATAAATTAATAGAAGTAATAGCTTTTTATGATAAAATAAAAATATCATAGGAGGCTATTTTTATGTCAAGGAAAAAGAGAAGCAATGAGTTAAGGAAAAAACAAATGATCAAAACGGTAGGAAAAGATAATAGTTTATTCTGCCTTCATGTTTTATTTCTCTTATTCTACTTAATCTACCTAAAGAATATACATCCCGAATATTAATCCATGGCTTATATTTATCTTCTTTCCCTGTGCCTATCCATCTTTAATCATTTTAGTTGCATCTAAATTTATTTTTCTTTTTGCCATTCACTTCACCTCCATTAATAAAGTTCAATCAAATATTGTCTTGTCAATATATAAGAAAATTAATACAATAATGACTTGACAAAAGTGTATAGTAACCATATACTATTGACATGGATAAATTTATAAATAACAAACATCAAATTGCATATAATTCTCTGGATTTAGGGTTTGCTTTGACTGACCTTGATAAAAAAACTCGCTACTTCGGAACGGATGTACCGATTTTTCACTCTGAAATACATGTAATAAAGGTCATTGCGGAACATCCTGGTATTCATGTGGGTGGACTTGCCGATATTCTAGGAGTAACAAAAGGATCTGTTTCCGAAATTCTCAAAAAGCTAGAGAGAAAGGCTCTGGTTATAAAAGAAATTGATGATCTTAATTTGTCTAGATATTCATTAAGTCTGACTGAAAAAGGTAAAAAAGCTCATAGCAACCATATGCTCTATCATTCTATTGTAAATAATATGGTTGAAGCTGAACTACAAAATGCCTCCGAACATGAATTGGAGTTTTTATCAAACTTTTTGTCGAGCCTGATAAACAAGGTTAAATTTTTTAATGAAAATTTTGACGAATAAAAGCTTTAGGAAAGTGTATGGTTGCTATACACATTTTTATTATAATTAAGTTAGGAGGTGTTAACATGAAAAGAAAAAGATCATCAAAGCCATATATGGCTTCTGATAATAGTGAAGTAAGTGAGCGGAGGTATAAACAAATACTTGAAGTTGATGAAAAGACTTTGTGGGTTATCTATAATTCTTTAGCCTCATGCGTTCCATTTGGTTTTTACCCGTATGAATGCCCAATACTTCCACCAGTCAATTCCTTTAATAAATAATAAGTTGGAAAATAATAAAATTGATAAACTCTTAAAAAAGTAAGATGAATAAACAATTGTATCCAGGTGTATGGCTGCTATACGCATTTTCAGTATAATTAAGTTAGGAGGTACTAGCATCAAAAAGAAAAAATCATCAAGGCTATATATGAGTTATGATAATAGTGAAGTGAGTGAGCAAAAGTATAAACGTAAAATACCTGAAACTGATGGGCGAAATTTATGGGCTGCTGAATTGAGTTTATGGGCTATCTATAATTCTTTAGCCTCATGTGTTCTCTTTGGTTTTTACCCATATGAATGTCCAATATTTCCACCAGTCAATTCTTTTAATAATAAGTTTGAAAATAATAAAATTAATAAACTCTTAAAGAAGCAAGATGAATAACTAATTGTATTCAAGCATATAGTAATCATACACCTTTTGCCTATAATTTATGTAAGGAAGATTAGTCGTGTATGAAAAATATGAGTTATTCTTCGAGGAAAAGCCTATTCTATCAAGGGAAGAATATTTAAGAGTTATATAAATTAAGGATATTGTTTTCACCATTTAATAACGATACAATGAGAGACTCTAAATATGATAATTAATGTAAAAAAGACCATATCACATTTTAAGGAGAGACTATATA
>JAEZKY010000058.1 GCA_023435985.1 Bacillota bacterium
AGATTGAGCAGCTCCAGCTATGGCACTTTCCGGTATAACCGCTTCAATTCGTTTTACTTCATTTTCACTCAGAGTAATATCCGCAGCTTTTATTGCATCTTGGATTTGTGACACCTTTTTAGCACCAATTAGCGGTATAATGTCCTCGCCTTTTGCTAAAACCCAAGCAACAGCAATCTGTGACAAAGTAATTTGCTTTTCTTCGGCTATTTCACGTAATGCTTCAACAAGAGAAAGATTTTTCTCTATATTTTCTTTAGCAAACAGTGGGATTCTGGCATTAGCACCCTCTACTTTACGTTCTTTTGACCAATTGCCTCCAAGCAAGCCATAAGCTAATGACCCAAAAGCTACAACACCAATTCCGAGTTCCCTTGCTGTAGGCAAAATTTCCGTTTCCATTCTACGATTGAAAAGAGAATATTCCGATTCTATAAAGCTTATTGGATGAACTGAATTCGCCTTTCTCAAAGTATCAGCGTCAACTTCTGAAATTCCAATATGCCTTACATATCCAGCCTTAACCAAATCTGAAATGGCTCCTATAGTCTCCTCAACAGGTATTCCTAGATCAATTCTTCCAGGTTGATAAAGATCTATATAGTCCACTTTTAATCGTTTAAGAGAATAAGTGATATAGTTCTTTATTGTTAGCGGTCTTACATCCAAACCATAATAATTTCCTTTAGGATCACTTAACCCACCAAACTTTACAGATATAAACGCTTTGTCTCGCTTATATCCGTTCAATGCTTCTCCAATTAGCATTTCGTTATAACCGCTACTATAAAAATCTGCAGTGTTAATAAGTTGTATCCCAGCATCCAGGGCAGCATGGATTGTAGCTATACTTTCAGATTTATTAGTATATCCAGTAGTATTTGTCATACGCATACATCCAAGTCCAAGTCTTGATATTTCAATCCCGCTTTTTTTGTAATTCATAATAAAAAACCTCCTTTTCGTTTTTAGTTTTCATAAAAAATTCTAGATTATGCACTAGTACAGTTGTACTAATATATTGACATATTAGCACAACTGTACTAGCATGTCAATATAAGAACAGTAATTCAAATTGAGGAGGTATATCTATGAATGAAGACAGAAAAAGCGAAATCCTAGAAATGAGCAGACAATTATTTAATGAGCAGGGGTATAATAATGTTTCTATGCGAAATATCGCAGATGCCATTAATATCAGTGTTGGAAATCTTACCTATTATTTTAAAAAAAAAGAGGACTTGATTGAGGCAGTTATTCTTGAACAAAACAAGAATTTTAGTATTCCCAAAACTCCAACGACATTAATAGAATTAAATGAATTTTTTATCCATGGAATACAGCATCAAAAAAACAACTCCTACTATTATCGTCACTTTGATCAACTCGCAAAAATAAGTCCACAAGTTTATCAAATTCAGGTATCTAATATAAAAAAACGACATGAAGTACTTCAGAGTTCCTTTACTATTTTGCAAAAAAGCGGATTTATTATAAAAGAGGAAATTCCAGAACAAATGAATGGTATAATTGAAGTACTAAATTTGATTAAAATATATTGGATGCCTTCCAATGATTTGTTAGGTCAAGTAGATATTATGACCTGCTTTTGGAGCATAATCTATCCTATACTCACAGAAAAAGGCAAAATAGTATTTCGTGAAGAGATACAGGCGCAGATATCTAAAACTTATAGTATCTAAAACAGATAAAGTATGGCATCAATAAAATATCCCTTAAAAAATAAAATATTATTACAATTTATCTATAATTTTCTGTAGAATAAAAATAGGTATCGACCTTAAAATTTCTTAAGGCCAATACCCATACTTTATTTTTCACTTATTCATTCTAAGCCTTAATGTCATAAAGCTTTATGAATTATCTTTTGCTATTTTATTTATTTGATTGGTCTTGGTTGCTTTACTTGTGCTTGTGCAGCTGCAAGTCTTGCTAGTGGTACTCTAAATGGTGAGCATGATACATAGTCAAGACCTGTATTATGGCAGAATTCAATTGATGATGGATCTCCACCGTGCTCTCCACATATTCCTAAGTGAATGTCTGGACGAGTAGCTTTTCCTTTTTCTACAGCTATCTTAACTAAAGAACCAACTCCTGTTTGATCTAATTTAGCAAATGGATCTTGTTCGTAGATCTTCTTATCATAATAAGAAGATAAGAATTTAGCTGCATCATCTCTTGAGAATCCAAATGTCATTTGAGTTAAATCATTTGTACCAAAAGAGAAGAATTCTGCTTCTTTAGCTATTTCATCTGCTGTTAAAGCTGCTCTTGGTATTTCAATCATAGTACCAACTTTATATTCTATAGTTACTCCTGTTTCTTTCATAACTTCTTCTACAGTCTTTACTATAACATCTTTAACATATTTCAATTCCTTAATTTCTCCAACTAATGGAATCATTATTTCTGGAATAATATTATATCCTTTATTCTTTTTAACCTCTATAGCTGCTTCTATAATTGCTCTTGCCTGCATTTCAGCAATTTCTGGATAAGATACTGCAAGACGGCAGCCTCTATGCCCCATCATTGGATTAAACTCATGTAATTCAGACACTGTATCCTTTAATTCCTCGTAAGTTATACCAATTTCCTTTGCTAAATCCTTAATATCTTGATCTGCAGTAGGTAAGAATTCATGTAAAGGTGGATCCAATAATCTTATAGTAACTGGTCTTTCACCCATTTCTTCATAAATTCCTACAAAATCTGATTTTTGCATTGGTAATATCTTATCTAATGCAACTTTTCTTTGTTCTATATCCTTAGATATAATCATTTGTCTTACAGCCATTATTCTATCTTCAGCAAAGAACATATGCTCTGTTCTGCAAAGTCCTATTCCCTGTGCACCAAATTCAACTGCTTGCTTTGCATCTCTTGGACTATCTGCATTTGCTCTAACTTTTAATTTTCTTATTTCATCAGCCCATCCCATAAATGTTGCAAAATGACCTGAAATTTCAGGTGTAACTGTCTTTATCTTTTCTCCATATACATTACCACTAGTTCCATCAATTGAAATATAATCATCAGCTGTATAAACTTTTCCGTTAACTTCTATTATTCTCTTTTCCTCATCAACCCTAATAGATCCACATCCTGCTACACAGCAAGTTCCCATTCCTCTTGCAACAACTGCTGCATGAGAGGTCATTCCGCCTCTTACTGTAAGAATACCTTGTGCAGCTATCATACCTTCAATGTCTTCTGGAGAAGTTTCAAGTCTTACAAGTACTACATCTTCACCAAGTGCTGCTCTCTCTTTAGCTTCATCCGCAGTAAATGCAATTTTACCGCATGCAGCTCCTGGAGATGCTGGTAGTCCTTTTGCAATTGGAGTCGCTCTCTTTAAATCCTCAGTATAGAATGCTGGATGTAATAATGTATCTAATTGTTTTGGCTCAACCTTTAATATTGCTTGTTCTTTAGTTAACATTCCTTCCTCAACTAAATCAACTGCAATTTTTAAAGCAGACTGAGCAGTTCTCTTACCATTTCTAGTTTGTAAGAAGTACAACTTACCTTCTTCTATTGTAAATTCCATGTCTTGCATGTCTTTATAGTGATTTTCAAGAGTATTAACAATTCCTTCAAATTGAGCATATATTTCTGGATTCTGTTCCCTTAACTTTCCAATTACAAGCGGTGTTCTAATACCAGCAACAACATCTTCACCTTGTGCATTCATCAAATATTCACCATAAATAGCTTTTTCACCATTAGCTGGATTTCTTGAAAATGCAACTCCTGTTCCTGATGTTTCTCCTTTATTACCAAATACCATTTGTTGTACATTAACTGCTGTACCCCACTCACCTGGTATATCATTTAATCTTCTGTATACTATTGCTCTTGGATTATCCCATGACCTAAATACAGCTGTTACAGATTCAACTAATTGAATCTTTGGTTCACTTGGAAATTCTTCTCCCTTTTCTTTCTTATAAATTTCTTTAAATTGAATAACCAATTCCTTTAAATCTTCAGCTGTCAATTCTGTATCAAACTCAACACCCTTTTTTTCTTTAATTTCATCAATTTTATTTTCAAATAATCTCTTCTCTATGCCCATAACAACATCTGAGAACATTTGAATAAATCTTCTATAAGAATCATAAGCGAATCTAGGATTCTTAGTTAATTCTGCCATAGCCTCTACAGCTACATCATTTAATCCTAAGTTTAGAATAGTATCCATCATACCTGGCATTGAAACTCTTGCTCCAGATCTTACTGAAACTAGTAAAGGATTTGAGTTATCTCCAAATTTCTTTCCTGTTACTTCTTCAAGCTTTGCTAAAGCACTATAAATTTGGCCAATAATTTCATCAGAAATTTTCTTGCCATCTTCATAATACTTATTACATGCTTCTGTAGTAACAGTAAATCCGTGAGGAACCGGAATACCTAAATTTGTCATTTCTGCCAAATTAGCACCCTTCCCTCCAAGCAGATTTCTCATTGAAGCATTTCCTTCACTAAAAAGGTATACATACTTATTTGTCATTTCAATACTCCCTCTCTTCTTATTATTCTCAATATATTTACTATCGATGCCTGACTAAACCATATAAAAAATAATAAGTCAGTATGCCACTATATTTTTAGTTTACTCTGCAAGCATGTTAACAAATGAGCTCAAGCTCATTATAAGGCAAACATCCTTCCTATCTAACTGTAAATATAAATAGCATTATGGACCTATTATTTTCTTTCATATGCCTAACGACTTCGTAGTTACCCTATTAATTAGTTCTGATTTTCTCCAAGCTTAACAAATAGTTTTGTTATGTTGGTCTTAGAAACCTTGCCTATTATTTTAATCCCATCTCTTCCATCTGCTTTTTTCAAAACATCAACAACTGGAATACTATCAATTTCATGTTCAATAATCTTCTTTGCTAAATCATAGGCATTGTCATTTTCATTTGCACAAATTATATTCGGCATTCTTGTCATAATAACACCAATCGGTACTTTATGTATATCAGTTCCACCTATTGAAATCTTAAGGAAATCCTTTCTTGAAACTGCCCCTGTGAGTACCCCGTTATTTTCTACAAATAATGTTCCTACATCGTTAAGAAACAGGTATACGATTGCATCATATACCATTGTGTCTTCACTTACAGTCACAGGTTTTGACATTATTTCGGATACTTTTATTTTGCTTATGTGTTGATAAACTAATCCACTAGAAGGCTTTCCAGTATATACATATCCAACCTTTGGTCTAGCATCTAAAACTCCTATCATTGTAAGTACTGCTAGATCAGCCCTAAGTGCAGCTCTCGTTACGCCGATTTTTTCAGCAAGTGCCTCACTTGTTATTGGTGCACTTTCTTTCACTAAACATACTATTTCTTCTTGCCTAGGTGATAATTCCAATCTTATCCCTCTTTCTACATTTACAAGGAATATTTGGCATACATTCAATAATTTTTATTACACTCTAATTATATCATGTAATTATTGTTTGACTAGACTAAATTTTCAGAAAAATCAAATAAATTCACCAAATATTTCTTGTTTAATTATTTTATATCACTTTTAAATCTGTTTTTCTTTATTTTGCTTTTAATATCAGTTAGTTTTCTGAATTTTCTTTATCTTCTTCAAAATTAACAGTATAACTATATACTGTATCAGAACCAGTATTTCCTTTTTGCTTCGAATCACTATTGTGCCAATTAGTATCATTTTTCACTTCATTAACTTTAGTTCTAATCTTATCTGCAAAATCTGTTGCTTTATCTTTTACATTATTTGCAACTTCTGAAACATATTTATTTACCACTTCTACTGAACCATCTTCTTTAGTTATTTCTATTGTAATTTTTGTTGCTATTGCTGCAATAACTCCTGCTGCAAGGACTGGTGGGATTACAACCGCCACGACTCCTGCTGCAATTCCTGCATTAACTGGAATATCAATTAGTTCAGTTTCATCCTTTTTAATTTTTATTCTTGTCACATTTCCTTTTTCTATAATTTGCTTAAACCAAGCTTTTAACTCTTCTATAGAAATTGAAGTCTTATTTTTTTCATCATCAGAGGATTTATTATTTTCTGATATTTTTTCATTCTTCTCAATATATATTAAAGCTTCTAATACATCTCCTTCGCATATTTCTAATGCTTGTTTTGCCTTTTCATAACTAATACCTGTTCTTTCACGTATCATATCGACTTTTTCTAATGTTACATTTTCCATAATTTATCACTCCTTAATAAATTTTAACATATCTAAACTTTTAGGTTTTTTTGCATAATTATTGGCTATTAAAAAAGTAATTACTTTTTCTATCTCTGCTTTTATTTCATCATTTAAATTTAATCTATACAATTTATCAACATCCATATTCATTAAAAACCTTAGTGCATTATATGTACCTTTTGATATAAATACCCCATGTTCTTTAGGACATTCATCACATACTCCTCCATAATAAGATAAACTTATATAATTGGAGGCAGATATTTTCTTTCTACAAATAGTACAGTGATCTAGTGTTAGAGAATATCCTGTAGCTCTTAATAATTTTAATTCAAAAGCTCTTATAAGCAATTCATAATCCAGTGCATCTGTATTTAATAAATATAATGTTGTAACCAAATTTCTAAAAAGTTCAATATTTGCTTCATTATCTGTACATGCAATATCTATGAGCTCACATAAATATGATGAATAAGTAAGTTTATATAAATTATTTAAAAGTCCCTGAAAAGAATTAATTATCTTTCCTTCTTGGAGAGTATATAAATTTTTCCCTTTATATACAACATATTCTCCATAGCATAATGGCAATGTTAATGATAGAAACTTACTCTTACTTCTTTTTGCTCCTCTGACTACCGCTGTAATCTTCCCGAGCTCCTCCGTATAAAACCAAACCAGCTTATCATTTTCCTTAAAATCTTGAGTTTTAATAATTACAGCTTTAGTTTTAAAAATCGACAGATTAACCACCACCTTATTAAGTGATAATTTATAGTAACAAGTGACAAGTTAAAACGGACTGTTCTTCCTATAATTTGTCACTTGTCACTTATCATTTGTCACTGATTATGCTTGTTATTATTTTTTTGCCTTGTAGCCCAACTCTTTTAATAGGAGTTGATTGTCTCTCCACTCTTTTCTAACTTTAACCCATATTTTTAAATTAACCTTAGATCTTAAGAATTTTTCTAATTCATATCTGGAGGTTTCTCCGATTCGTTTGAGGGTTTGCCCATTCTTACCTATTATTATACCTTTATGCGAATCCTTTTCACAAATTAAATCTACTTCTATATGATATGTACCTTTTTCATTTTGTTTCATCTGAATTATATCTACAGCTATACCATGTGGTACTTCATCTCTTAGTGTTCTCAAGGCTTTCTCTCTAATTATTTCTGATACAACAAATTTTTCTTGAACATCTGTTATCATATCATCAGGATAATATTTAGGTCCTTCTGGCATTGACTTTTTCATAAGTTCTAGTAATTTATCGACATTTTTTCCCTTAACTGCAGAAATAGGTATTATCTCTGCAAAATTAAATTCTTTTGCGTACATCTCTAAACTTTTTGCTACTCTGTCCTGTGTGCTTTCATCAATTTTATTTAAAACTAAAAATATTGGACATTTTTTGTCTTTTAAGGTTTCTAATATAAATTTATCTCCTCGTCCTATCTCCTCATCTGGATTCGTCAAAAACAATACTAAATCAACATCTTTAGTCGATTCCTTTGCTGAATTTACCATATACTCTCCTAATTTATGCTTAGGCTTATGTATACCTGGAGTATCTACAAAAATCATCTGATAATCATCATCTGTTAATATTGTTTGAATATTGTTTCTTGTTGTTTGTGGCTTATTGGATACTATTGATAACTTTTCTCCCATTATGTAATTTAACAAAGTTGATTTTCCTACGTTAGGTCTTCCAACTATTGTAACAAATCCTGATTTAAACATTTTTTCCTCCTCAAAATAAGCTTTACCGCAATGCACATGAAAATAAATAATAGATCAAATAGGCACTCATACTATTCTATTATTCTTTTGATTGTACTTAAAAGGTACCGCTAACGTTATACGATTTTACAAATAGTATACTCTATTTATAAGTTAATTGACAATGTGGTATTCTCATTACTATGATAATTTATTTATCTCTGGCCTAATTATCCTGCATATTATAATTTATTACTTGTATATTATTTGCCATTATTCATGCTACTCATCATGTATTTTTTATCATATATTTTATCCAAAGGATAGCTTATTATAATAAACCTTAATTATAGTCTAAATAAAGTAAAAATCAACAAAGTCAATACTATCCCAAAAATTGCTCCGACTATTACTTCAAAGATGCTATGAACCTCTGAATCAACTCTACTCTGTGCTGTTATGAATGCTAGTAAGAAGCTAAGTAATATGCATATAGGTTCTTCTGTAATCAAAGATATTGCAGTTGCAAGAGAAAATCCTAATGCACTATGGCCGCTAGGCATTCCTCCCTTTAAAGGAGTTCCCTCTCCAAAAATAGCTTTTGCAATTATAGTTACTATGCATACTATTACTAATACTATAAATATTGTATAAGGTTCAGAATTTTTAAATTTATTGATCAAAGTAAATGAAAACCTAGTTAATTTATCCCAAAATATAATATACCCAACTAATAATGCATTTATAGCCGTAATTAATACTGCCCCAGCTGCTGCATTTTTAGCTATCTTAGCTAATGGATGGTAATAGTTTGTGGTCATATCTATAGTTGCTTCTATAGCCGTATTTACAAGTTCTGCTGCTATTACCATAGTTATTGTTACTGCTAAGATTAAGAATTCATTTTTGGTTATATCAAAGAAAAAGCTGGCAATTAATACACCCAATGCCACAAATAAATGTATTTTCATATTTCTTTCGGTTCTTACTGTATCTATGATCCCATTTATTGCATTATTAAAGCTTTCTAATGTTTTTTTTATTTTCATAGTTTACCCCTACTTCTCATATTTAACTCTTTAAATAAAATAACATACGCGCTAATATCAAATTAATTTTTATCTATTTATATTAAGCTTAGTCAAAATCTCTTCTTCTCTCTTTCTCATTACTTGTTTTTCTTCATCATTCATATGATCATATCCTAATAAATGCAGCACTGAATGTACTACTAAATATGATGCTTCTCTTTCATATGAATGGTTGAATTCCTTGCTTTGTTCTAATGCTTTTTCTAAAGATAATACGATGTCTCCAAGAACAAGTTCATCTCCGTCAAAATCACTTGGAGAAAACTTATAATTCTTATATACCTCCTTAAACACTTTCTTATCTTCATACTCAAGCATAGGAAAAGACAATACATCAGTTTCCTTATTTATTTTTCTTGTATCATTATTAATGTCTTTAATTTCATTATTATCTACAAAGACCAGAGAAACTTCACATTCTATATCAACTTCTTCTTCTTTTAATGCAAATTCTATTACTTCCTCTAAGCCCTTTATAAAATCTTCTTTTACTTCTAGTTTATCCTGTCTGTTGTCTACATATATCATTATTATGTTACTCCTTAGTCTCTGTTTTATTTTTTTCACTATTTAAATCTTTAATCTTTTCCTTTGGATACTCTATCCTTTGATGGTATATTCCATTTAATACAGTACAAAAACATTCTCTTATTTTTTCTATATCCTTTAATGTTAAATTGCAATTATTAAGTTGTCCTTCTGATAATTTATCATTTATTATAAAATTAACCATTTCATTAATTTTTTCCTTGTTAGGCTCCTTAATTGATCTTACAGCCGCTTCTACACTATCCGAAAGCATTACTATAGCAGCTTCCTTTGAACTAGGTATCGGACCTTCATACATGTAATCCGATTCTCTTATTTCATCCGGATCTTCAGCGCTATTCTTCATTGTATAATAGAAATACTTTACTAATGTCTTTCCATGATGTTCAACTATAATATCCTGAATTACTTTTGGCAGTTTATATTTTTTCGCCAATTCAAGCCCATCATTTACATGAGATTTTATTATCATTGTACTTAAATTGGGAGGTATATTATTATGCGGATTATCTCCGCCCATTTGATTCTCTCCAAAGAAATATGGCCTTTCTATCTTTCCAACATCATGAAAATATGATCCTATTCGCGTTATTACAGAATTTGCACCTACAACGTCTGCTGCCATTTCTGCAAGATTGGCAACAAGCATACTATGATGATATGTTCCTGGTGCCTCCATTAATAACTTCTTCAAAAGTGGATTATTGGGATTTGATAGTTCTAATAGTTTTAAGGATGTAACTTCATTAAACGTTCCCTCTAAAAATGGCAATATTCCTAATGCAAATACACCAGATAAAAGCCCTCCAGCAATTGTAATTCCACCTTTTAATAAAACATCACTAAAATTACTTGAAACTAATATACCTGTAGACAATGATAATATCGCACTGATAACTGCAATGTACACAGTTGAATATAATAATTCATTTCTTTGCTGCATTCTTCTAAGCAGAGCAGCACCTAATATTGAACTTACTATCCCTAATATTATAACCTGAACATCAAATCCATTCACTGCACTTATAATTATTATGTTTAAAGTACTAAGCACAATTGCTATCTTATAATTAAACAGCAAGGTCATCATCATTGGAGCACAGGCAAATGGAATTAGAAATGGTGATATAATCCCTATTGTTCTTGCAAACAGCAATGAAATTATATTGATAACACTTATTAAAGTAAGCTTTTTAGTATTCTTAAATATATCATTATAATTCATTTTAACGTAACTATACTGCAAGAATAGTATTATAGCTAAAAACACTGCAACTGCAATATATACATATAAATACACAGATTTATTTTGATTATCTAACATTCCCAAATCTGATAATATGTCTAATTGATCTTGTGTTACAGGTTCCCCTTCTTTTACTATAGTCTGATTTTGTTTTATTATTACCTTCGATACACCCTTTTGAGCTTCCTGTATTTTCTCTTGTGTCTTTTCTTCATCAAAAAAAACATCAGGATTTATCTGTGTTGGAACTAATTGTTTTAAAACGTTGATTGTTCCGCTGTCTAAATTTAAAGCATCTATTTGAGTCATACTTGTCTTTTTTGCTTCACTAAGAGCAGCATCATCATTTTCATTTATATTCTTTTCATACACACTATCAACTATATTGATTATTTTTCCTTCTAAATCTGATAACTTATCCGCTTGAATATTTACTAACACCTTACATTGCTCATCTGTTAATTGAAATGCAGTTAACTTCTTTAACTCAGCTATTTTATCACTTTCTGCATTTGAAGAATTTGATGTACTGCTAAAAGAAGTCAGTTTATCAAATAAAGCTTTAATATTATCCTCTGCTTGCTTCTTTACTTCTGGCTTTAGTGTATATTGTTTCCCTACATTTTCCAGAGCCTGATCTTCTTTTTCTTTCGTAGCCTTTTCATCTACTATATCCCTAGGTGCCTTTATGTCTACCCTAGGGATATCTCCTTCCTTTAAGCTATATTGTTTTGGTGTTATTGCAGTAACAAGCAATAAATAACCTATAATAAACACAAGTACAAATAATATAATTCTTTGAATTTTATTATTATTGATTTTATTATTTTGTCCTATATTCATGCTATTCACCTTTTCATCTTATAATAAAGTTATTAGGTATTAAAAATAACGCTCAAAGATGTCCTTTATGATATGTTTTTTGCAATATTCTGCTCCACAGTAAATATAACTTTAACCAATATCTTTCCGTTTTCTATATCCTCTACAGTGATTTTTTTGTCTGTAATCTTAGCGTCATTACTGAGTGTTTTAATTAATGACGCTTGTAACTTTTCAGTAGCATCCTTAACTGCACTATCCTTATCTAAATTTACATTTGTCCCTGTTTTCTCATAATATGTTATCTTATTAAAAAACCCATTCTTTTCTTCTATTTTATCATAATAATCAAATGCATTTATAGCTTTTTTCAAGTAAATTTTTTTTCCGAAAAAACTCAAATATATATCACTATTTTTTCTTCCAGACCTTTCAAGCTTTTCTCCACTAATTTGAATTTCCATAAGCTTTTCATAAAAGGTATTTGCTATTACAGTTCCACTTGGTTTTACTTCTTTCTCAAAGCCTTCTCTTCCCTGAATAGATGATATTAACTCATCTCCTTCTTTTACTATGTCTCCTGGTACTACAGATGGATTTCCAGAGTTAGTATATACTCTTTTTACTTCGCCATCCATACTCGCAACAACTTGATTATATAATGTTTTTTCTGTAGACGGTGGGTTTACTTTTTCCTTTATAACTAATTTTAGAGTTGATCCCTCTACTCTTGCCCTAATCCACATTATCTGATCATTTAAATCTTCCATCTTTTTTTCCAATTCATACACATTTACGCTTGACTTACTAAGTCCAGGTCTAATTCCAATGGAAGAAAGCTGCTGCCTGATTTCAAAGGGGCTTAGATTTCTTTCAGTTTGTATATCTATAGCCCATATATAATTAGATAATAAATATATTACAACAAAAAATAGCACCGCTCCAACAACTAGAGAAATTCTTTTTTTCATCTTCATAATTAAAACTATTATACCACTTGTTTTAACTATTTTTACTTTTCCTTTATGTTTCTTTATAAGAATCTCTGCTTCCTTATAATCTTTAAAATATATGCTAAATTTAATTGTTGTTAAATTAACTTTAACTATATTGCAAGTATAAATTTCATTGTTCCAAAGTAAATTCAACATTTTTTCTGGCATTAATGCATTAACTTCTATGGTTATCATTCCTGATTTTAAACTTTTATAAATCATTTTTTGCCTCATATGAAATACCTTTAAATACACCACTTATTGTAATGCTTGTCTCCGCTATAAAAAGTATTTCAAAATCTCTCCCGCTTATTACTATGGCTCCAATCCTTGAATTTATTTTAACCATATTAGTTTCAAAAAATATAATGCCCTTATGATTCTCAATTGTTATCTCTCTATCCCCTACAACTATTATCTTTGGTAAATCTAATGAAATATCACTTGGAAAATCTAATTTATTTAGTATCTTCTCTTTCCCCTTTTGAAATTTTTCTTCCATAATTGCCTCCCTCATAAACTTCTTCATTGTAATTTATGATGGTGCTTGGAAATTAATACACAAATTATTACCTTGAGTATTTTTTATATATGATTAATTTTAGAATTTTTTTATCAATAAATAATAAAAAAACTCAAGAAAACCTTGAGTTCTTTTATTATTTATTATTTAAATATTCTTTAACAATTTGACTTACAAGTTTACCATCAGCTCTTCCTACTACTTTAGGCTTAACAGCTGACATAACTTTTCCCATATCCTTAATGCTATTTGCACCCAACTCTTCAGCCGATTCTTTTACTATTTGTCTTATCTCTTCTTCACCTAATTGCTGAGGAAGGTATTTTAACAAAATCTCTATTTCAGCTTTACACTGATCTACCAAATCTTGCCTATTTCCTTTTTCAAATTCAAGCATAGACTCTCTTCTTTGCTTGATTTCTTTAGCTAATATACTAATAACTTCATCATCTTCAAGCTTTCTATTATCAGTTTTTTCAACCAATAATATAGCAGACTTAGCAGTACTAATTACGTTAGCTGTGAATTTATCTTTTGTCTTTAAAGCAGCTTTCCAATCATCTTGTAATTTATCTTTAATTGTTGGCATAATTGTACCTTCTTTCAAAAGAAAATCTCACTATTTAAACTTTCTCTTTCTAGCAGCTTCTGACTTTTTCTTCTTCTTAACGCTTGGCTTTTCGTAATGTTCTCTCTTCCTAACTTCTGAAAGAACCCCAGCTCTAGCACATTTTCTTTTAAATCTTCTTAACGCACTTTCAAGTGTTTCGTTTTCTCCAACTTTAATTTCTGACATTTACTATCCCTCCCTCCGCTAGCTTAAATTAACTCAGCTATGGGCTTAATAACACATGCTATATTATACAATATTTAAATAAACAATGTCAAGAAATTAAGAAAAAATCCCCATTGATTTATAGAGCATATATTTCCTTAATTCTTAGCCTGGAGGCCACTGTAAGCCTCTCCCTCCAAGTATATGAAAATGAATATGTTTCACGGTTTGACCTCCATCTTCACCGCAATTATTGACAATTCTATATCCTGTATCTGCTATATCAAGTTCCACTACTAATTTATTAATAACATTAAATATGTGTGAAACAATATTAATATTATTATCATTTAAGTAATTAGCACTTTCAATATGTTCTTTAGGTATAACCAAAAAATGAACAGGTGCTTCTGGATTTATATCGTAAAAAGCATATACCTTATCATCTTCATATAATTTTTTACTTGGAATTTTTCCCATTGCAATTTTACAAAATATACAATCTTCCATGATTTCACCTCCTTATTCCCTTTTTCCTTAATAATCATTATACTAAATCTATAAAATTTTTCCAACCACATAATTTCCACATGCTTCTACTATTTTGCAAGGGACTATTTTGCCTATCACATTCTCATTTCCAATAAGAATCTCAACTTTGACATAATTTCTTGTATATCCCTCAAATACTCCAGCCTTATTTGAAACTTCTTGTTCAATTAAGACATCAAGCTCTCTTCCAACTAAAGATTTACTAAAATCGCCTTCATTTTTTTCATTAAGGTCAATTAAAGCCTTGCTCCTTTGCTCCTTAACATTTCCATCAACTTGATTTGACATGTCTGCTGCCTTAGTTCCTTTTCTCGGACTAAATTTAAATATATGCGTTTTAGTTAATTTTATTCGTTTTAAGTATTCATAGGTTTCATTAAATTCTTCATCAGTTTCACCTGGAAATCCTACGATTACATCAGTTGTTATTGATGCATCTTTCAAATTTTCTCTAATTCTATTTACTGCATCTTCATACTCTTTAGCCGTATATCTTCTATTCATCCTTTTTAAAGTAGCATCACATCCACTTTGAAGGGATAGATGAAATTGCGGACATAATTTTTTCATGTTCTTTATTTTTTCTATAACTTCATCTGTAAAGAAACTAGGTTCGATTGATCCTATTCTCACTCTTTCTATACCATCAAGTTTTTCAATTTCTTCCAATAAAGTTATTAAGCTCACATTTCCATCTAAATCAACACCATAAGATGCAGTATGAATTCCAGACAATATTATTTCCTTAAATCCATGCTCATTTAATTTCTTTATTTCTGTTAATACCATATCTGGATCTTTTGAACAAGTTGTTCCTCTTGTATATGGTATTAAACAATAAGCACAGAATCTATTACATCCATCCTGTATTTTTAAGAACGCTCTGGTTTTATCTTGATATTCTTCTATATTTAATTCCTCAAATTGTTTATTTTTCAGAACTTCTCCAACCATTAATTGAGGCCTGTGCTCATCCTTAGCCTTGTTTACGTAATAAACAATATCTCCCTTGTTTCTAGTTCCAAGTACAACATCTACGCCCTCTATTTTAGAAACCTCATCTGGTGCTACTTGAGAATAGCAGCCAACTGCAGCAATTATAGCTTCTTTATTTCTTCTTCTCGCCCTACTTATTATCTGTCTGGATTTTTTATCGCTCATATTAGTCACTGAACATGTATTTATTACATAAACATCCGCAAAATTCTCAAATTGGGTGATTTCATAACCTTCTCTTATAAATTTCTCTGCCATAGCCTCTGTTTCATAATGGTTTACTCTGCAGCCTAGAGTAGCAAAAGCAACTAATCTTTTCCCACTTGAAGATTTTATTGGCTCTTTATATATTATTTTTTTTAATACAGTCTTTCCATTACTTACTTTTAATTTTTTCATTTGATTTTCTTCCATTATAATAGCATTCCTCCTAAATCTCCTAATTCATACTGAATTAATGCTGCACTTATAAATCCTGCTGTTTCAGTTCTAAGTATTCTGTTTCCAAGAGTTACAATATAAGCTCCATGTGCTTTTAATGTATTTATCTCCTCTTCTTCAAATCCACCTTCTGGACCAATTAAGATTCCAACATTATTAATATTATCCAAATCTATAT
>JAEZKY010000072.1 GCA_023435985.1 Bacillota bacterium
AACCTAGATATAGCTGGTTACGATAGCAGACAAGTCTTTAATGGAAGTGAAGCATTATCAATTTTTGAACAATATTGTCCAGATTTAATATTGTTAGATGTAATGCTTCCAGATAGAGATGGATTTGATGTAATGAGTAAAATTAAACCAAGTGGTATACCGGTAATTTTTCTAACTGCAAAAAATACTCTTGCAGATAAAGTTAAAGGATTAAAGATGGGGGCTGATGATTATATTATAAAACCTTTTGAGGCTATGGAACTTTTAGCTAGAATAGAGGCAGTACTTCGTAGGTATGGAAGCAAGAAGGAAAGTACAATCTTTGAAGATATAGAAATAGATTTAGAGGAAAGAACAGTTAAAAAAGATGGTAATTTAATCGAATTAACTATGAAAGAATATGAATTATTACTGCTTCTTATAAGAAATCGAAATAAAGCTTTATCTAGAGAAGTGATATTGGAAGCAGTTTGGGAATATGACTATATTGGTGAAACTCGCACTGTGGATATACATATACAAAAACTAAGAAAAAAATTAGAATGGGAAGATAAAATAAAGACTGTATTCAAGTTTGGATATAGGTTGGAGGGAAACTAGTGAAATTGTGGCAGAAGGTATTTTTAGGCACATTAATTTTATTTGAGGTAGTATTTAATGCTGCCTCTTTTTATCTAATAGAAAGTAATTTTAATCAAAATTTAAAGAAAGAAATAGATAGAGGGCTTGCTGAACAGCAGATAATTTATTCAGGCATGAAAACTAACTATGATTATGTAGATTATGTAAATAGTAAATTAGGCTTACCAGAAGATTTTGTTTTGAACTTTTTACAGAATACATCTAAGGAATATACACAATATTTTGATAAGAAAAATTCTTTTATTGAAATACTAGATAACAATAATACATCAATTTTCAGTAATTTTAATGAAAGTATAGATGTTCCGCGTGAAGAGCTTTTGGTACCGCTTTCTGAAGGAAGAAAATATATAATTCGTGATGTAGTGGGAAAAACATACTTATTTGTTACTAGTCAAATTGTTTTTAATTCTTCACCTTTTAAACTTAGTTATATTCGAGATATCTCGGATGTTTATACTGATAGGTCATCACAATTTAATCTTTTTATTAAAATGAATATATTTATTACTCTTATATTAGGTATTGGATTATACCTACTAATAAGGTATTTAACGCGTTCAATCAGTAATCTTACTAAATCCACTCAAACTATTGCTGGGGGCAATTATTCTCAACGAGCTAAAATATTATCAAAGGATGAAATTGGTGAATTAGCCCAGAATTTTAATCAAATGGCTTCGGCGGTTGAGGATAAAGTTGAACAATTGAAAAGAACAGCTGAAAGTAAACAAAATTTTATTGAGTGTTTAACTCATGAATTAAAGACTCCATTAACATCTATAATTGGGTATGCTGATCTTTTGCGATCAACTAAATATAAAGAAGAAATTTTCTTTAATGCTTTAAATTATATATATTCAGAAGGAAAGAGACTAGAGAACCTATCTTTCACACTTATGGATTTAATACTTATTCAGAAAGAAAAGCCAGTTATGAAAAGTGAAAATATATTACAGCTATGCAGAGAAGTAGAAGAAATACTTAAACCAAGGCTATTAAAAGCAGACATTAGAATGATAGTTGATGTAATTCCTCAAAAGGTTACAGTTGAAAAAGATTTATTTAAGATGATGTGTACAAATTTATTAGAGAATGCTATAAAAGCTTCGACAGCGGGGGGATGCATTTATTTAAAGGGATATTTAAATAAAGATGATCATTTTGTTCTTGAAGTGGTAGATAAAGGAATAGGTATACCTGAGGATGATGTTTACAAAATATTTGAACCGTTTTATATGGTGGATAAGGCTAGATCAAGGTCAAAACATGGTGCTGGCTTAGGATTAAGTATATGTGCTGAAATTGTAAGACTTCATGAAGCAGCTATTAATATTAGCAGTAGACTTAATGAAGGAACAAAGGTAAAAGTTATCTTTCCTCAAGTTTTACAATTAACTTACAACTAATCGATACTTATAAAACATTGCTTTATTAAAATAAAAATGTAAATTGAATATGCGCAAATTCAATAAATTAAAATTAAAATGGAGGTTCTTAATATGAATATTAATTTTTTAGGGAAAAGTAAATTAATGGGTGTCTTATTACTATCAACAGTAGCTATTTCAAGTTGTTCTATTGCTTTTGCAGCTAGTGGAGCAGATGCAGTTCAGAAGAATGTACTAGTTTCCGATTCGACAGCAGGTAATTTAGATGAAAATAAGGCTGATTTTGCTAAGAGGATAGATAATAATAGTGGAACTATAGAATATGTGAAAACAACGCACACTAATATGCAAAATGATGATGGCGATAAAAACTATGTTATTGAAAGCTGGTACAATTTAAAAACTAATGAATCTAGAAATGATGAAAAAGATATATCAGGAAATAGTTTTACAAATTATAAAAGCATGTACATTAAGGATAACAATGAAGACTTCATCAATATACAAAGAGATCAAAGTGGAAAGGCTTTAAATGGAACTATTGAATATGCATCTAAACAACCAAATAAAATAAAAGTTGCAAGTCATATGTCATTTGCTGACTTAAAAGACTTTTATTCAACATCAGATTGGAAAGACGAGGGAACTGAAAAGGCAGCAGATGGAAGTGAATTAAAGAAAGTATCTCAAAGTTATAAGTCAGCTAATGCTCAAAACGAACAAGTAAATACTAAAAATCTTATTTATTTAGATGAAGTAACTGGTTTACCAGTTAAAGAAGAAGTATATCAAGATTCTAATGGAAGCATGAATATGCTTTGGAGTGAAAATTACGAATATAATTATGTTAATGATGATGGTAATATATTTGATACTAGTGGTGTTAACTTACAAGAGGTTTCACAACAAACTAAATAATATTTAAAGTTAGTAACTACATTGTATACCTCCTAGTTTTTTAGGAGGTATATTTTTATATGAATTTAGTATTGCAATCAAGAAGTTACTTTTTCATTTTAGCAATTGTTTTTGATTTTGCTATTGACTTAGAGTTAACTCGAAACAATATAATAATAAGTGTATCTTTATGTAATATATGTATTATTAGGAGGATTTTGAAATGGAGAAGTCAAAAGTTTATTTCACTAATATGAAAGTAACTGGAAATGAAAATTTATTACAGAAATTAAAACGTTTAGTTAAAGTAGCAGGAATTAATCAAATTGATTTTGATAAAAAATACACAGCAATCAAAATTCATTTTGGAGAACCTGGAAATTTAGCATTTTTACGTCCCAACTTTGCTAAAGTTATAGTGGATTCTGTTAAAGAATTAGGCGGAATGCCATTTTTGACAGATTGTAATACTTTATATGTAGGCGGAAGAAAGAATGCTCTTGATCATTTGAATTCGGCTTATACAAATGGATTTAGCCCTTTTTCAACAGGCTGTCATATATTAATAGGTGATGGATTAAAGGGTACCGATGAAGCTTTAGTTCCTGTTATTGGTGGGGAATATGTAAAGGAAGCCAAAATAGGACATGCCATTATGGATGCAGATATATTTATTTCTTTAAATCATTTTAAAGGGCATGAATTAACTGGATTTGGTGGAGCCTTGAAAAACATAGGTATGGGCTGCGGTTCACGTGCTGGAAAAATGGAAATGCATAGCAGCGGAAAGCCAAGGGTTTCTCAAGATAAATGCGTTGGCTGTGGAATGTGTGCTAAGAATTGTGCGCATAGTGCAATTACGATTGAGGAGAAAAAAGCTTCCATTAACCATTCTAAGTGTACGGGCTGCGGACGGTGTATAGGCTCTTGTCCTATGGATGCTGTTATGCCTGCATCAGATGAATCTAATGACATATTAAATAAAAAAATAGCTGAATATGCTTGGGCAGTATTAAATGGAAGACCAAATTTCCATATTAGTTTGGTAATAGATGTATCTCCATATTGTGATTGTCATGCGGAAAATGATGTACCAATTGTTCCTGATGTTGGAATGTTTGCATCTTTTGATCCAGTTGCCTTGGATATTGCATGTGCTGATGCAGTAAACAATCAGCCTGTAATGAGTGGAAGCCTTCTTGAAAAAAATGGTTGTGAGCATCATGATCACTTTACTGATGTCAGCCCTGAAACTGACTGGAAGGTTGCAGTTGATTATGCAGTAAAATTAGGACTTGGAAGTAAAGAGTATGAACTTATTACAATATAAGATAAGTATTTTGTAATAAGCCAATAAGCAGTTCAAATCATGTAGATAGAATATATTTTAAGAATAAAGCAAATATAAGAGTTAAGGCAAAACCTTAACTCTTTTTTTATGGATTAATGCTCCAATGATTGTCCTAAGTTCTTTATGAAAGTATTAAATTCATCGGGTTGACGTTTTCCTAGGAGTAAGGAAGTTAAAAAAGAATTAATATTTCCAAAAACGTTTCTGTCACTTTCTATTTCTGTGAAAACAATTTTAGTCTCATTTTCAGAAAGAGGAATGAGATGATATCTTGTTGTGCAGGATTCTCGTTTATTGCTAGAGGTTATTTCGTAAAGTTCATCTTTCTCAAAAGCAGTTATTTCGACTCTGAATCTTTTATTTTTCTTTTGATTACAATAAGTACCAACAGCTCTTTTTTCTTTAAAGTTAGGAAAATTTAATTTTGCTGATTTTACAAAGATGTTAAATATATCTCTACACGAGTGATTAATTGTGGATTCTGCTGTAAAAGTTTTCAAAACAAATACCTCCTATGTAAATAAATTATATCCCTATTATATAGCATTAATTAAAATTTTCAATACCAATAAAATCTAAAAAATGTAAATGGATACAGAAAAATTGCAAATTGCCTTAACCTAATTTATGATTAAATCTAATATACAATTTGCAAAATACTTATTATGCAAAGTATATATTTGGCTAAAATGTAAAGGTTTTATTAAATGCTAGCAATTACAATGCTTAAGACGGTGTTATAAGAAAAGATTAAGTATGGCATAGTAATTGCTATATTTTTTTATGGAAGGAGTTAGTAGTATGAAGCTAAAAAGCAAAGCCAACTTATTGATTTAAAAAATTAATTGAAAGTATACATTTTGTTAAACATTTTATTACAAGAGATATTAGTTTCATTAAAATGTAAATGATTTAACAGATACAAGTAGTTACAATGCTTAAGAGGAAATTATGAAGAAGAAATAAGTGTGGCATAGAAATTGCTGTATTTTTTCATGGGAGGAGTAGTTATTATTATGGATTTAGAAAGTAAGCTTATAAATATTATAAATACTGAAAACAAAAAAAATCCATTAACAGATGTTGAGATAGCTAAGTTTTTAGGGGTAGCTAGAGAATCTGTAACTAATTTAAGAAAAGAATTAAATATAACTAATTCTAGACAAAGACGATATCCATATTTGAAAGTGGCAATGTCATCTATATTGAAGAAAAATAGAAATATTGCTATCTCCGAGCTTACAAGGGAATTATTAGCTGAAGGATTTGATGTATCAAGGAGAGTCGTTGAAGAACTATTAGCTAATGATAATTTAGAAATTAATAAAGTAAAAATTGAAGCAGAAAAATTTGTTGATCCATTTGATTCATTAATCGGAAGTAATGGAAGTCTAAAAAATTCAATAGAGCAAGCCAAATCAGCAATTTTATATCCACCTAAAGGATTAACAACGCTTATTGTTGGAGAAAGTGGAGTAGGAAAAAGTAAGTTTTCTGAATGTATGTATGAATTTGCAAAGAAGAAAAAAATCATAAAAGAGAGTGCTTCCTTTGTTGTATTCAATTGTGCTGACTATAGTGATAATCCACAGCTATTATTATCTCTTTTATTTGGTCATAAGAAAGGTGCATTTACTGGAGCAGACACAGATTCATCTGGATTAGTAGAAGAAGCTAATGGAGGAGTGCTTTTTTTAGATGAAATTCATAGATTGCCGCCTAAAGGTCAAGAAATACTTTTTTCAATTATGGATAGAGGCAAATTTAGAAGATTGGGGGAAGCAAATTCAGAAAGAAAAGTTAGTTTGATGCTAATAGGAGCAACTACTGAAAGTGTAGAAACTAACTTGCTATTGACCTTTAGAAGAAGGATACCAATGGTAATAAATATACCACCTTTACATGAGAGACTAATAAAAGAAAAGATAGAGATTATATATAATGAGTTTCAACAAGAATGTAATAGAATAGATGCAAAAATATTTGTGGATAAAAAGGTTGCAGAAATATTAGCTTTAAAGAAGTTTAGCGGTAACATAGGACAATTACAAAATATGATTCAAGTTTTATGTGCACGAGCTTTTATGACTTTCATAAATAATGAGGATGTAAATAAAGAATCATTAGTAATAGATATGAACCAAATATTGAAAATAAATGATTCTTTTAAGGATATAAGGTTTGAAGATATTAATCAATTAGAAATAAGAAAATACTTAAAGGATACAATATTCATTCCATTTATGTCTGAGCAGCAAGCAAAAGAAAAAAATTCCAATAATGATGAAAATGAATTTCCAGAAGATATTTATAGAAAGATTGAAAAGAAATATTATGAGTTAAAAAAGATAGATATAAAAGAAGCGGATATAGAAAGCATTCTTTGGGCTTTTATACAAAATAGCTTTATTAATATTGAAACTAATTTTAACTTTGAGAAATCGTTTTCTATGAATGATTTAAGAAGCTTTGTAAGTGAGGATTTATTAAATTTTATAGAAAGTTTTATGGAAGAGTTAATTAAGGAAAATCCAACTATAGAAATTAATAAAAATGCATTTAAGTATTTAGCTATACATGTTGAAGAGTGCATTAAAAGAATAAGGCTTAAACAGAAAATGATAAATGTTAATAAAATTTTAAGTGACACAACTTACGAGTATGAAATAGCTAAAAAGTTTGCAAAGAGACTTGAAGAAATAAAAGATATAGAAATTCCTAATGATGAAATTGGATTTATAGGTCTTTATATAAAAGCCGCCTTAAGTACTGAAAGCAAGAGAGATAAGGTGGGACTAATGATAATTTCTCATGGTGGAATAGCTACAGCAATAACAAATGTAGTTAAAGAACTTTTAGGTATAAAATTTCCGGTAGCAATAGATATGCCTTTAGATGAGAATCCAATTAATATTTACAATAAAGTAGTTGAATTATCTAAAATAATAGATCAAGGAAAAGGAATATTATTTTTAGTTGATATGGGGTCATTGACCAATATAGGGGAGATTGTAAATAAAAGAACAGGAATAAAATCAAGAACAATAGATAGAGTTGAACTTATAATCGCACTAGAAGCAGCAAGAAAAGTTTCAATAAGAGAAGGAGATCTTGATGAAATATATTTTTCTTTAATAAAGGACAGATTAGGATATAGATGTTTCTTAGAGGAAATATCTAATAAACCTAAAGCAATAATATCATTATGTCTGACTGGTGAAGGAATAGCTAAATATATAAGTAAAAGTTTAGGTGACCAATATGAGGATGTAAACTTTTATGAAATGAGTGCATTGGATGAAAATTTGTCAAATAAAATTTTTAAGTTAAAAAAAGAAAATAACATATTAGCAGTTATAGGAACAATAAACCCAGAAATACAAGGGATAAATTTTATACCATATGATAAAGAAGTTTTAAAAAATTTAAGTATAAGTTTATTAAATACAAAAGATGAAGAGATAATACAATACGAAAGAATTTTAGATCAAGAGCTATTGATTTTCGAACCAGAGATATATTTCAAAAAAGATTTATTAGAATATATATGCTCACTACTAATTAATAAAGGAAGCGTAGATAAAGAATATTTATCTTCAGTTATTAATAGGGAAAATCTATCGCCAACATATTTAAAAGGAGAGATAGCAGTACCACATGGAGAATCTTCATATGTAAATAAGACAAGCTTTATATTCATTAAACTTAAAAATCCAATTGATTGGGGGGTTGGAAATGTGAATTTAGTATGTATGCCAGTTTTTAGAGCAAATGACAAAGTAATTGTAAAAAACATTTTAAAGATTTTAGAAGATAAAAATTTCATAGGAAATATGAACAATAGTTTAAATGAATTAGAGTTTAGAAATATCATCTTAAATAAATTCAAAGAAATGTGATAAATAGGAGGTATAATAATGAATTTAGATTTAATTGCATTAAATTTAGAAGTAAAAAATAAAGAAGAGGTTATAAGTGAATTAGGCAAAAGGATGCTTAAAAATGGATATGTAAAAAATACATATATAGATGCCGTTTTAGAAAGGGAGAAAACATTACCAACAGGATTAGACATTGGTGAAATGTGCGTTGCAATCCCACATACAGATTCTAAACATGTAAATGAATCTAATGTAGCTGTGGCTGTATTAAATAATTCTGTTGAATTTAATAATATGATTGATCCAAGTAAAAAAGTTGAAGTTAGGATTGTATTTTTACTAGCTATAAACAATCCGGACTCTCAAGTAACGCTATTAAGTAAATTAATGTCAGTATTTCAAAATGTAAATTTGCTAAAACAGATAAGAGATTCATCAACTACGGAAGAAGTAGCAAAATTATTAGAAGGTATAGAAATATAATGCTTAAAATTATAATCGATTTTGAGTTTATATAATAAATTTTAGGAGGAAAATAATATGAAAAAGGTCAATGTATTATCAGTTTGTGGATCTGGAACAGTAACATCATCAATGGTTGCAGGAAAAGTAAAAGAGACTTTGAAAGAAAAAGGTATAAGTGCATCAACAACGGAAGCAAGGCCAACTGAAGCTTTAAATTTAGCTCAATCTGGAAGGTTTGATTTTATTGTTTATACAAGCCCATTACCAGCTGGAGACTATAAAATACCAGCTATAAATGCATTTACATGCCTTACAGGAATAGGAGAAGATCAATTTTTTGAAGAAGTATTTAAAACTATAGATGAATTAGACAAAAAGTAAAATTTATTAACGAGTGGAGGGAATTTTAAATGTTAGCAATTTTAAAGTCAATAATTGATACCTTTGGATCAGCAATTATTGTTCCATTTATTATCTTTATAATAGCAAAGGTTTTTAAAGTATCAACACAAAAATCTTTTCTTTCAGCTATATATGCAGGTGTAGCGTTACAAGGATTCTCATTAATATTAAATTCATTTACACCAATAGTAACACCAGTTATAAATAGAATGGTTCAAAGCACAGGAGTAAATCGTTCTGTATTTGATGTAGGCTGGCAGGCTACATCTCTAGTTGCATTCTCATCAAGTGCAGGTATGATATATTTAGGATTAGGAATTGCATTACAAACTGTTTTGTTTTTAATAAAATGGACAGATGTTTTTCAGCCATCAGATTTATGGAATAACTATTCATATATGGTCTGGGGAGCTATGGTTATTGGAGTGACAGGAAGTTTTCCTTTAGGTATAGCATGTATGGTATTATTAAACTTCTACAGTTTATTGATATCAGAATTAGTAGCAAGAAGATGGTCAAACTATTATAAATATCCTAATTGTACAATAATAGCTATGCATAATGTTGAAGCATCAGTATTTGCAGTGCTTATAGATCCAGTATACAATGCATTAGGTTTCAATAAAATTAAATTAAATCCAGCTCAATTGGAGAAGAAATTAGGATTCTTTGGTGAGCCAATGACATTGGGATTATTTTTAGGAATGTTTATTGGAATATTAGGTAACACTTCAAGAATAGGTACTATGGATGCTTGGGGAGAAATATTGAAATTAGGTATTGCAACTAGTGCAGTTATGGCTATATTCCCTAAGGTTGCCAGCATGTTTGCTCAGGCATTTTCGCCAATAACAGATGCAGCAAGAAAATTCATGCAAAAAGCAGGAAATCGTGATTGGTTTATAGCAGTAAATGATGCCGTTGGATATGGTGAACCAGCAACATTAATTTCAGGATTGATATTAATACCATTTATGCTTGTATTAGCAATGATACTTCCAGGAAATCAAGTTTTACCTGTAGTAGATTTACTTGCACTTCCATATATGGTTCAAGGTTTAGTTGCTGTATATA
>JAEZKY010000098.1 GCA_023435985.1 Bacillota bacterium
TTCAAATGGATTATCCCTACAAGGACTTGGCAATATGAATGCTCAATATGTGTCAAATAATAATCTAGAGACAATAAAACATGAAAGAGAAAAAAGTAATTATAATTTAAAAGATACATTAAAAATAAGTTTGAGCACTAATGGCCTTATTTTAGGAGGAATATTTTGTATATTACCATGTTTAATAATTTAGGAATAAGTTCAAATATGTTTTGGTGGAGATGATTTAAAGTGAAAAACCGAGAAGAAGTTATAAAGGAATATTTTAATTCATGGGTTATTAGAGATGAATCTGTTTTAGAAAAGGTATTTGAAGAAAATATAATGTATATTGAGTGCTACGGACCTGCCTATAAAGGAATTGGACAAGTTAAAAAGTGGGTTACAGAATGGTATAAACATGGAAGAGTAGTAGTTTGGAATATAAATGAGTTTGTTCATAATGAAAGATATAGTATATGTGACTGGTATTTTGAATGTGAATATGATGGAAAATTGGATGGTTTTAATGGCGTTTCATGGATTGAATTCAGCGGAGAAAATAAGATTATTAAACTTAGAGAATATCAATCTAAAGTGCCTAATTATTTTCCTTATGATACAAAATAATAATGAGATATTTTAGATATAAAAATTGGCTAAAGGTTGATATTTTGCATATTACAAGATATCAGCTTTTTTATATTATATATGGAACAAAAAATGATTAAAAATTTATTATTAAGAGATAATTGTAAAATAGGAAACTTAAATAAAATACACATAATTATTTTGTAGTATTATTAATAGTTAGCTTTTATGGAACCTATATATTTTAATGTTAACCAATACTAATAAGTATAGGAGGTTTTTATGACAAGGAAATTTATTAAAATATTAATAGCAGTATCAATAGTATTCACATTAGGTTATATATCAATCAATTTCTATGAAAAAAGAAATCTAAATAATAGTAAGCTAAGTTGTTTAAGCGATTTTATAAAATCTATAAATAATACTGATGGAAAGGATCTTAGAACTATATTAAGAAATATTATAATTGTTAAAAAAACTAATGGAGAAAATAATGAAACATCTCCAAATGAGTTAGAACAATATATTTTAGATAAGATTAAAGATATAAAAGAAATAAATGTAATTGATGAACCTAAAATTATAGAAATAATTAAACCAATACAAAAAACTCCTGTAAAAAGAGATTTTCAGTTAGGAGAAATAAAAGAAAACAATAATCAGTTAGTAAATGATCCTGGATATAGGTATGAGTGGGATATAAGTTATACAGAAGCTGATAAAGCGTGGGCTTTGGTTAAACAAAAAAGAGAAGTGAAAGTGGCGGTTTTAGATACCGGAGTGGATTATACACATCCAGATTTAAAAGATAGAGTACTAAAGGATAAAGGATATAATTTTGTAGATAATGATTCGGAAACAATGGATGATAATGGGCATGGAACCCATGTATCAGGAATAATTGCCGCAAGTGCAAATAATAATATTGGTGTATCAGGAATTACAGGAACTCTAAATATAAAGATACTTCCAGTAAAGGTACTTGATGAAAATGGAGAGGGAGAAGTATCTGACATTGTTAAAGGCATTAAATATGCTGTAGATAATGGTGCAGATATAATTAATTTAAGCTTTGGAACTAATTCTAAGAGTAAGGAAATTAAAGAAGCAATAAATTATGCTAAAGGCAAAGGAGTATTTGTGGTAGCAGCAGCTGGTAATGATGGTGAAAGCGATGATAACTCTAGCCCAGCTAGTGATGGTGCATTTGCAGTAGCTGCAATGGATTATAATTATAAGACTGCTGATTTTTCGGATTATGGAAGCTGTGTAAAAATTTCTGCTCCTGGTGAAGAAATATTAAGTACAGTTCCAGGTGGATATGAAGCATGGGATGGAACAAGTATGGCAGCACCAATAGTTAGTGGTATAGCAGCTATGGCTAAAGCAGAAGATCCTAATTTATCTCCAAGTCAGATAGAAGATGTTTTAGATAGTACAGCTAAAGATATTATGATTAAAGGAAAAGATCAGCAGTCTGGCTATGGGCTTATAGATGCTTATGATGCTATTAAGAAGGTTGAACAGCTGGAAAAAGGTAAAAACTAGCATAATAATAAAAATAACCTTCTATATTTTTGAATTTAAGAGTATAGATTCCTATAATTTCATAAGTATATTTTTAATCCATTAGAAGAAAATATATTTTGTAATGTTAAATCATAAGGGAGGAAATAAATATGGAAGCAACTATGACTAAGTCAAGAAATTCATTAATATCTGAAGGGAATCCAATGCAATCATGTATTGATATATGCAGCAAATGTGTACAGATTTGCCAGGAGTGCATAAACTTATGCTTGCAAGAAGATAATGTAAGAGAAAGAATGTATTGTATCAAAACACTTCAGGATTGCGCTGAAATTTGTTCAACTTCAGCCTGTTTTATGTCAAGAGGAAGTGGTCATATAAGAGAAATATGCACTGTGTGTGCTGCAATTTGTGAAAGTTGTGCAAAAGAGTGCAGTACATTTAGTGATAATCATTGTCAGACATGTGCAGATATATGTCGTCAATGTGCTAGCGAATGTAGAAGCATGTTGAATATGTAAATTATCATTAAAAATATTATATTATAGTGGAAATTGAAAATCGCTATTAGAATAAGTAGCGATTTTTAATTTTTTAAAAATATTTGTAATTACTCTCGTACTGATTGTAAAAGCTTTAGTGAAATAATGTAAATTAAAGTTTAGACATTAATCTTATAAAGTTTAATTTTTATAAATACAAAAACTTCTTGACAATAAAAGAACGTTCGTTTATTATAGAAATATAATAATAGAGGTGTTCAAATGAGAAGGAAAGATGATGAAAAGCAAAGAAATATAAAAGAAGCAGTTATTAAGTTAATACTTAAGGAAGGGTTTCATGGAGCTTCTATTTCAAAGATAGCAAGAGAAGCAGGAGTATCACCAGCAACTGTATATATATATTATGAAAATAAGGAGGTTATGCTCCAAGATATATATAAGGAGTACTCAGAAGACATTTTTGAGTGTCTGCTAGATAAAATTGATGATTGCACTAGTGGAAAAGAACTTATAGAAATACTTGTTACAGAATACTATCTTTATATTAGAGATAATAGTGAAATCTTTCATTTTGTAGATCAATTTGCAAGTTGCCCAGCTTTATCTAATCAATGTTCCTCAAAAACAGGCATGAGAATTTTTAATAATTTCTTAGATACAATGAAAAGACGAGGGATTTTTAAAAACTTCAGAAATGATAATCTGATGGCCATACTTTTTTACCCGATAAAATCAATTGCAATAAATTCATGTATTGACGAAGATGAAAAACCAGAATTATTAGATGAGCTTATTGAGATTATAGAAGATGCTTTATTAATAAAATAGTGACAGAAACTAGGCGAGAGAATTTTGTGAAAATATAATTACAGAAATATCTCGCTATTACTAGACTAAAATTTAAACGAATGCTCGTTTATTAATAAACTGAAGGAAGGATGATAAATATGATAAATTTAGAAGAAAAATATAATCAAGGACTTGGAGTTCCAGTAGCAACAAGTGCTGTTTTATTACCAGGGATGATAGATACTTTAAGATTAAATAGATTTAGTAAGAAAGAAATTGAGGTTTTATCTAATGATGATAAAGTTAAAGTTGCATTGATTTTAAAGCAAAATTTTAATCAAAATAATTTAAAAGAAGAGGATTTTTATCGGGTAGGTATTTCATTTCAAATAAATGAAACATATGAAACAGAAGATGGCTATGAGATTAAAGTGAAAGTGTTGGATAGAGTTGATATAAAAACAATAACTTTTAAAGAAGAGGCAATCAATGTAGACTTTGAGTTGGCACCGGATATTATTGATATTACAGAAAAAGATCAGGAGGAAATGATAAGTTATATTAAAAGAGTAACCCGTGAAATAAGTGAGAACTTTAAAGGTTCAGAAAGTTTTATGGTAAGCATTGAAGGTTATAAAAATTTAAATAAGCTTATTGGATATTTAACTACCTATATGCCGCTTTCAAATGAAGAAAAATATGATTTGGTTGAAACAAGATCATTAAAGGATAGAGGTTTAAAGTTTATAGATCACTTATTAAAGCAAAAAGAATCCTTAAAATTACAATTTGAATTGGCACAGAAATTTACAGAAAGAGCTAATAAGAATTATAGAGAATCAGTATTAAGAGAACAGTTAAAAGCTATTCAAAAGGAATTAAATGAAGGAAAAGGTGAAGGTTCTAAGAAGGATAAAGATTATTTGAAAAGAATTGAAGACGCTCAGATGCCAGATGAAATTAAGGAGGCTGCACTAGAGGAATTAGACAAATTAGAAAGTCAAGGGCCAAATGGTTCAGAATATAATGTAATACGTAATTATTTAGATCTATTAGTTTCACTTCCTTGGAAAGAGAAGAAAGATAAAGCCGTTGATTTAAATGAGGCAAGACGTATTTTAGATGAACAACATTATGGTCTTGAAAAAGTAAAAGATAGAATACTTCAACATTTAGCAGTAATGCAGCTTAAAAAGGATAAAAAAGGTTCTATATTACTATTAGTTGGACCTCCTGGAACAGGAAAGACAAGCTTAGGTAAGAGCATAGCTGAAGCTCTTGGAAGAAAATATGTGAGAATAAGTCTTGGAGGTGTACGTGATGAAGCAGAAATAAGAGGTCACAGAAGAACATATGTAGGAGCAATGCCAGGTAGAATCATCCAAAGCATAAAGAAAGTTGAAGAAATGAATCCAGTTATGGTTTTAGACGAGATAGATAAGCTTATGACAGGCTATAATGGAGATCCAGCAAGTGCACTACTAGAAGTATTAGATCCAGAACAAAATGATACTTTTACTGATCACTACGTAAATTTACCTTATGATTTGTCTAATGTATTTTTTATAGCTACAGCGAACTCATTAGATACAATCCCTAGACCATTATTAGACAGAATGGAAGTAATTGAAATATCAAGTTACACTATGAATGAAAAATTTCATATAGCTAAGAATTATTTAATACAATCGGTTCTTGAAGAACATGGTTTAAATGATACACAGTTTGCTATAGAAGATGAAGCACTTAGAAAAGTAATAAGTGAATATACATTAGAGGCTGGTGTAAGAGGATTAAAAAAACAATTAGCTAAACTTGCTAGAATTGCATCAGAAAAAATTGTATCTAATAAAGTTGAATTACCATTTAAGGTTACTATGGATAAATTAGAAGACTTACTTGGAAGGAGAGTATCCAGTCATGATAAGGCTCAAAATGATAATTCACCAGGAGTTGTTACAGGACTTGCTTGGACACCCGTTGGAGGAGAAATATTATTTATTGAAGCAACTGACATGCTAGGAAATGGACAGGTTACGTTAACAGGGCAATTAGGAGATGTTATGAAGGAATCAGCAAAAATTTCTTTGAGTTTATTAAAATCAAGATTGCCAATGAATGCGGTAAATTTTAAAGAGAGGGATATTCATATCCATGTTCCATCAGGAGCTGTTCCAAAGGATGGACCATCTGCTGGAATAACATTATTCACTGCTCTAGCATCCCTTGTTACAGGAATAAAGGTAGATTCAAAGCTTGCAATGACAGGAGAAATTACTTTAAGGGGGGCAGTTCTTCCAATAGGAGGCCTTAAGGAAAAATTACTAGCAGCTCAAAGAGCAGGAATAACAAAGGTACTAATTCCTAAGGATAATGAGGTTGATTTAAAAGAAGTTCCAAGTGAAGTAAAAGAACAACTAAATATTATACCAGTTAAAACTGTAGAGGAAGTTCTTAAAGAAACCCTAGGAATATCATTACCTAAAGTTGAGCATATTTTTAACCAAGCTAACTTTGTTCAAGAAACATTTAATGTAAATCAAATTTAGTTATAAAAGAGGAGTATCTAAAAGGTACTCCTTTTGTTTGTAATTAAAAAATTTTAATACTTTTTATTGAGTTTAACCTTAACAAAAAGTTTTGGATAACTATAAAGGTGGAAGTGCTGATATAGATGAGAATTATACAATAAATTAAGTAGCAAAATATTTTATATAACAACAAATAAAATTAGCTTTTATGAAAAAAGGAATTCATAAAACTGATTAGAGAATAAAATAATGAAATTCTCTTAGTACAATTCAGTGCATAATGGAATGTACAGTTATAATTTTTAATCTTACGTTAACAAAAATTTGAATTTTTAAATAAAATTATTAATTTTTAAAAATTTTATACGAAAATATAAAATATATAAAAATAAATTTAATGCACTAATGTAACATTTGAGAAAACGTTTACTAGAGGTGGGATAATTTTATCCATTAAGTAAGTCTATAAAGATATGTTTTTCGTATAGGCAGTTACTTAAAACTTAATTCGTGAAGATGCTATTTGAAATGATGGATTTTTCATCAAGAGAAGGGGGAGTCTCAATGGACAAAAGAGAATTAAAAAACAAGTATTCAATTAAAGTTAAGCTTATCGGAATTATTATTCCAATGTTGGTTGTAATAGTATCAGTACTTATTTTAGTTTCTTACAATAAATCTAAAAGTATTATAACCAAATCAGCCAATGATTTATTAGAATCTTCAAGTAACAAGCAAGTTAGCCAAATTGAAGCGTGGCTGAACGAGAACCTAGCAGCATTTCAAACAGTGAAAACTTCAATAGAAAGTACAAAATTAGATAATGATGAATTACAAAATTTATTAGATAAATATTATGGATATAATAATAATTATCCAGAAGGATTTTATATTGGTGATGAAAATGGAAATATGATAAAAGCTAAGAATTCTAAAAAATCCAATGAAAATATTCTTGATTCAATATGGTATAAGGAAGGGCTTAGCAGGATAAATATGGCATATGGATCAGCTTATAAAAGTGCAGATGGAAAAGATACTATTAGTGCTTCTGCAATTTTAAATGATAATTCAGGAAAAGTAAAAGTTATCTCGGCAGATATTTATTTGGACAAAGTATCGATAATTGTAAATTCGATGATTGAAATGGATAATGCAGAAGCTTTTTTGGTTGATAATAGTGATAAGACCATATTAGCTCATGACGATAATTCTTTGATTTCAACTAAACTGGATTCAAATAATAATGATAAATTTCTTAAAGAAATAGCAATCAAGCTTGAAAATAGACAATATAATTCTTGTGAAATAGAAAACAACATGGTTGTATTCAAACAAGTCTCAGGAACAAATTGGATTCTTGTATCATATGTTCCAGTGAAATCAGTTTTTGCAGAATTGGCTAATCTTCGTACATTTATGATCATAATCGCTATTATATCAATACTTGTATTAATTATTTTGGTGGAAAGAATAGTTCAAGTAGTTATAAAACCAATTAAAAAACTTACAGGAACAGTTGTGGCAATGACAAATGGAGATTTCACAGTTGACGTAGAAGTAAGAGGAAATGATGAAATTTCTGTAATGCTACAGAGTGTAAAAGATTTTATAAAAGTTATGAGAAACATGATAAACAAGATTAACACAGTGTCAAATGAGATGAATCAGCAGGCTGAAAATAGTACTGTGATTTCAAAAGAATTATATGATTCATCTAAATATCAATCTGAATCTATGCAAAATTTAAATATAACTGTTGATCAACTAGCAAGTTCGGTAAGTGAAATTGCAGAAAGTACAACAACTTTAGCAACCGTTGTTAACAATACAAAGGATGATGGAAATAATGTTGATCAAAAAATGAGAGAAACTATTGATATTTCAGAAAAAGGCAGAGAAGATATGAAAAAAGTAACCGTTGCTATGGGAAATATAAGAAGTTCAATAATTTCTCTTGAAGAAGTTATAAATAAGGTTGGAAAATCTTCAAAAGAAATTACGAGTATTATTAACGTTATTGGTGAAATAGCAGAACAAACTAATTTATTATCTTTAAATGCATCAATAGAAGCAGCAAGAGCAGGAGAAGCTGGTAAAGGTTTTGCAGTCGTAGCAACTGAAATTGGAAAGCTAGCAAATACAAGCTCTGAATCAGTCAATAGTATTTCAGCACTCGTAAAAGAAATAAATGGACTTGTTTCAGATACAGTAAAGCAATCTCATGAAAGTGCAAGTTATATAAATGAAAGCACATATTTAATAAGTGGAACCATAGAAACCTTTGATATAATATTTGATGAAATTAATACTACAAATAACCTAATTCAAGATATGATTAAAAAAGTAGGACATTTAGATGATGTTGCAACAACAGTAGCTGCAATATCAGAAGAACAAGCAGCAAGTTCAGAGGAAATATTAGCGACTTCGGAGGTTATGGTTACTCAATCTAATAATATTACGAAAAATAGTGAGAAAGTTGCTGCTGATGCAAGAGAATTATCAAGTACATCAGATGAACTTAGTAAGGAAATTCAAAGATTCAAGGTATAATTTGAATTTAAACTTTCCAAGAAAATTATGAATAACACTAAGGGGGATTAAGTATATGAAGAAAAAAATAGCTATATTATTGATTGTAATTATGATGTTTGCTTCAATTTCAGGATGTAGTGCAAAAGGAACAGCAGCTTCAAATAAAAACATAAAAATTTTATTTTCAGTATCTGATGGTTCAGATAATTTTAGAAATTTACTTACAACAGGTGCAGAAGATTATGCAAAAAGCCAAAATATAGATTTAAAGGTAATGGATGCTGCAGGATCTATAGAAGCACAGGTTTCACATATGAAGGAAGCTGTTTCGGATGGATACAATGCCATTTTGTGTGCTCCAGTAAATCCGGATACAACTCTTCAGCTTAAGAAAGCAGCTCAAGGCATACCAATAATTTTTCTAAATAGTAGCCCAAGTGATGATGCATTGGAAAAAAATAAATATATCTATGTAGCATCTAATGAAGAAGTAGCTGGAAGATATCAAGCTGAATATATTGCAGATTATTTAAAAAATAAGAATGATCTTAAAGTGGTTTTATTAAAAGGGGAGAAAAGTCACTCAGCTACATTAGGGCGTACAAAAGCAGTAAAAGATACATTTAAAGAAAAAGGTATAAATGTTGATTACGTCTTTGAAGATAATGCGAACTGGAGTAGAGAAGGGGCAAAAGATATGTTTGATGTATTCTTATCTACAAATAGAAAATTTGATGCTGTAATCTGCAACAATGATGAAATGGCTCTTGGAGTAATAGAGTCATTAAAAGAGCATAAAATAGATCCGGAAGAAACTCCTATTGTAGGAATTGATGCGACAGCTGATGGCTGTAAGGCTATTAGTGATGGAAGTATGAAATTTACAGTTTATCAATCTGCAAAAGGGCAGGCTAAGAGTGCAGTAGATGCAGCAGCTCAAATAGTATCAGGAAATGATATTTCCAAATTGGAAAATGCAGATGAAGAAGGTAAACATATATGGGTTCCATTTGAAAGAGTAGATAATAGTAATGTGAGCCAGTATAGTTAGGTTAAGTCAAATATATACTAATTACAAAAGAAAGCAGCAAGTCAAAAGGAGAATAAACATTTTTCCGATTGACTTGCTATTTTTTAATCTGTTTTGCCTGTTAGATTTTCTCACACTTGTTCAAGAAGGCAGATGCGTAAAAATCTTCGAATTCATACTTGTCTGCGATTTTGTTCTACATTGGAATAAAGAAAAATAGAGTGTTTAAGATAATGTATAAACCTTGCATAACTTTTAAGTTTGAATATATAGTAATTATATAGTAATGTTATAATATAAAATTATATAATAATAGTTATTGGTTAAGGCATAATCCATAATTAATATTATCCGAAAGATAAGGAATAAATTGAAAGAGGTTGATAAAACTATGGGAAAATTAAGAGTAATAGGTATAGGTCCAGGAAGTATTGAGAATATGAGTCTTAGAGCTTTAAAAGCAATTGAAGAAAGTAATGTTATTGTAGGATACAATAAATACATAGATATGATAAAGGATTTGGTTAAAGATAAGGAAATATACTCAACAGGAATGAAGGGTGAGGAAGCTAGATGCAAAGAAGCTTTAGACCTATGTAAGGATAAAGAAGTAGCATTAATTAGTACTGGAGATGCAGGAATCTATGGTATGGCTGGACTTATACTTGAACTTAGAGAGAATGAAGAGGTAGAAATAATTCCTGGAATCACTGCAAGCAGTGCAGCAGGTTCTGTAATTGGAGCACCTCTTATGCATGATAATTGTAATATTAGTTTAAGTGATCTTATGACACCTTATGAAGATATAAAGAAGAGAGTAAAACTTGCAGCAGAAGGTGATTTTATAATATCTTTATATAATCCTAAAAGTAAAGGAAGACCAGATTATTTAAAAGAATGTATCAATATTATAAGAGAATTTAGAAAAGCTTCAACACCTGTAGCAGTAGTAAGGCATGCCCTTAGGGAAGGCCAAAGCTATAAATTATTTACAATTGGAGATTTTGATCCTGAAGTAGTAGATATGATGTCAATTGTAATTGTAGGGAATTCAAAAAGTTATTATAAAGATGAGAAATTTATAACACCAAGAGGCTATGAAAATAAAAGAGAAAAATCTATATAATATATGAAATAGAAATGGAGGACATATGATTGGATTTATATTAGGAACATCTGAAGGAAGAAAGATTTTAGAATTAATAAATAAATATACAAATAATATTGCGGTTTCTACGGCAACAACATATGGCGGAGAGCTTCTTAAGGAATTTGATATAAAAGTTTTAAATACAAAACCATTAGATAAGGAAGAAATGTTAAGTTGGATTAAGGTAAATGAAATTCAGGTTTTAGTAGATGCTTCACATCCATATGCGCAGGAAGTAACAAAAACAGCTTTACAATGTACGAAAGAGCTTAATATTAAATTCATAAGGTACGAAAGAGAAGGCGCCCTAGAAAACATAACTGATGAAGATATAATAAGAGTTAATGATTATGATAAAGCTATTGAAATAATAAAAAAAATAAATGGGAATGTTTTAAATACAACAGGCGGAAATAATGTTGTTAAATTTTTAAATTTAGATTTTAAATATAGGATTATACATAGAATTTTACCGTCTCCTAAAGTTCTAAATAAAATAGTAGAAGCTGGAATAAGTATAAAAGATATTATTGCGATGCAGGGACCAATATCGTATGAACTTGAAAAGGGATTTATTGAGCAATATAAAGTTAAAGCAATATTAACGAAGGATAGTGGAATTGAAGGCGGAGTATTAGAAAAATATAAGGCTGCTAAGGATGCTCATATTAAGTTAATTGTGATTGAGAAACCAAAGTTTACAGGAGAATTGGTGTTTAAAGATGAAGAGGAATTGATTAACTATTTAGTAAAGGTAATTTAATAAATAGTTTTATATAAACTTATTTATACAAGCTGAGTTGTAAAAATTAATGAAGATTTATATAACAATTTTAAGCCATGGATTTTAACGGATAATAATTATTGATTAAAAAATATTAATGTATTATAATAGAGAAAAACAATTTGATTGATAAAGGGAGTTGGATTTAATGAGCGTTAAGGAAAAAGTATTAGAAGTTATGAAGGAAGCAGGTAAACCTGTAAGTGCCGGTGAGGTTGAAAAATTATCTGGCTTAGATCGTAAAGAAATTGATAATGCATTTAAAGAATTAAAAAAAGAAAGCGCTATTGTATCACCAGTACGTTGTAAATGGGAACCAGCAAATTAGAAATATGATTAGGTAATTCATAAGCTTAAAGTGAAAAGTTATAAATTGAGAATGAAAGTTAGAGATTAGATTACTAGAAATTATCTTGCGATTTTCTCCTTGATTTATAGTTTTTCACTTTTTATTTTGAAAAACTTATAAAGTTATTATATAGAAGTTTCTATGGATTATGTAGCTTAATTAAATAAAATATAACAGCATGTTTATAATATAGGAACTTTAAAGTTTACTTAAAAAATAGCATAGTTTTTCATTTTTTGATATATTTAATATGTAAATAAAACTATAAATTTATATTAATTATGCTTTATAAGTTATAATAAAAAAGATAGTAAGATATAAGGGAGTTACTTAATAACATGGGGAAAAAAAAGAATAATTTTAAGAAGAAAAGCAGAGAAGTATTGCTAATAATTTTTATTATGTTTACAGGAATTATTGGACTGCGATTATATGAAGGATATAATGAAAAATATAAGGATATTAATTTAGATGGATTAGATACAAAAAGGTACATACAAGCAGCAGATAGTGCAAGTGAAGATAAACTTCAGATTAACTGGCAGTATATGGCGGCAATTGATGGTGTGAGATATAAGAATGATTTTTCTAAGATTACAGATGAAAGCTTAAATGAACTCGCAAATATGTTTATAGAAAAAAATAGTATAAGCTCTAAAATTAAAAATAATGAGTATAGATTAGTTGAGCTGGATGAAGTATTAAGTAAGTTATCATTAAATGAAACAGAAAAGGAAAAGGTACGGCATTATATAGAAAATTTGAAATATACAGGAACTCAAAAAAATACGTTAAATGATTCTTCGAAGCAGGATTTTATTAATGAATTATATCCTCAGGCAGCAGAAATATATGATAAATATGGAGTACTTCCTTCAATATCAATTTCTCAGGCGATATTGGAAAGTGGATGGGGAAAATCAGAGCTTAGTGCAAAAAGTAACAATTTATTTGGAATAAAAGCAGACCCTAGCTGGAAAGGAAAAAAGGTTAAAATGAATACTTCAGAATACTATAATAAAAAAATTATTGATGATTTTCGTGTTTATGATAGTCATGAGGATTCAATGAAGAACTATGGAGAATTTCTTAATAATAATAAAAGATATAAACAAAGTGGGGTCTTTGAAGCCACTCAGTATTTAAAGCAAGCAAAGGCAATAGAAAATGCAGGTTATAGTACTGTACAAAATGACAAAGGCGAAGAGATTTATGCAGAGTTATTAATTGGCATAATTCAAGAGCAAAATCTTCAGCTTTTGGATTATGAATGTGAAATGAAATATTTTGATAACAACTAATAAGTTTTTAAATAAAAAGGGGATAATTATGATGGATTCTAATTTGGAACAATTAAATAGTATTATAAGTGAAATAAAAGATGTTAATGAGGAAATAATAGCAGAGGCAGATAAAAGAATGATTTCCCTTGCAAAGCCATTAAAAAGTTTAGGTAAATTGGAAGAAATGTCAATAAAACTAGCTGGAATTACAGGCAAAATAAAAAATAATATAAATAAAAGGGCAATTATAATAATGTGCTCAGATAATGGTGTGGTTGAAGAGGGAGTTGCATCATCACCTCAATCTGTAACATTGGCTCAAACAATTAATTTTACAAAAGGATTAACTGGGGTTGCAGTACTTGCAAAAGCAAATAATACAGAACTTATTGTTGTGGATGTAGGAATAAATTGTGATTTTGAGCATCCAAAGGTCATAAACAAAAAGATAAGGAAATCAACATACAATATGGCTAAGGGGCCTGCCATGAGCTATAATGAAGCTGTAAAAGCAATTTTAATTGGAATTGAATGCGTAAAGAATGCGAAAAACTCAGGGTATGAAATACTTGGTGTTGGAGAAATGGGGATAGGTAATACATCAACAAGCAGTGCAGTACTTTCAGCATTAACTAATATCAATGTGGAAGAGGTTGTTGGAAGAGGAGCTGGAATTACAGATGAGGCTTTCGAGAAAAAGAAAGAAGTTATAAAGATTGCTATAGAAATAAACAATCCCATAAAAGAAGATCCAATAGATGTGGTTTCTAAAGTTGGAGGTTTTGATATAGCAGCTATGGCTGGGGTATTTTTAGGTGCTGCTTATTATAAAATTCCCGTTGTAATAGATGGATTTATATCAGCGGTTGCAGCTCTTGTGGCTTTTAGGTTAAATCATAAAGCAAAAGAATATATGTTTACTTCACATGATTCCAAAGAGTTGGGATTTAAAGCAGCAATGAAAGAACTTGGTTTAAGTCCAATATTAAATTTAGATATGGGACTTGGTGAAGGCAGTGGTTGTCCTTTAGCATTTTCTATACTTGATTCTGCATGTGCAGTAATGAATAATATGGCAACATTTGAAGAAGCTGAAATTGATGACAGCTATTTAGATGAACTTAAAGCAATGAAAAATAGAAAGGATGAATAATATGGAATTGGGATTGATTCACATTTATTGTGGCGATGGAAAGGGCAAGACTACAGCAGCTATGGGCCTTGGAATGAGAGCAGCTGGTAGAAATAAAAAGGTACTATTAACTCAATTTTTAAAGGATAATGATACAGGTGAACTGATTTCAATTGAAAAGCTTGGCGAAAACTTTAAATTATTTAAAGGAGTACCAGTTAAAAAATTCTTTAAATTTATGACAGAAGAAGAGCAAATCGCAACTAAAAATGAACATGAAGATAGATTTAAAGAAGTTACTAAAAAAGCTATTGATGAAAAAATTGATTTACTGATATTAGATGAAATAATAGCTTCAACTAATTTAGATTTAGTTTCGCTAGAGGAAGTAGTAAGTTTTCTGGAAAATAAACCTGAAGGATTAGAAGTTGTATTAACAGGTAGAAATCCAAATGAAAAATTAATTGAGCTTGCAGATTATGTTTCAGAAGTAAAGGCTATAAAACATCCTTATGAAAAAGGAATAACTTCAAGAATAGGTATAGAGAAGTAATACGAGTATGAATTATTTGATAATTGGTGGATCAAAAAGCGGCAAGTCAGAACTTGGAGAAAGAATAGCTCTAAGTTTAAATAAGGATAAAGTAGTATATGTTGCTACCATGAAGCCTTATGATAAAGAAGATGAGAAAAGAATAAATGCACATATAGAAAACAGAAAAGGCTCAAATTTTATGACATTGGAAAAAGAAAGAGATCTACATGAAATAATAGATAATATTGATTCTAAGGATACGGTACTAATTGACAGTATTACATCTCTTTTAACAAATGAAATGTTTTTTAAAAATGAAATAATAATGAATGTGTCAGTTAATATATTAAAAGGTTTAAAGAAAATAATAGCAGGAAGCAAAAATACTATTATCATAAGTGACTACATTTTTAGCGATGCAATAAATTATGATGAAATAACTGAAGGTTTTAAAAAAGAACTAGCTTTAATAAATAGAGAGTTAGTAAAGCTTTGTGATAATGTTATAGAATGCAGCTTTGGAAATATTAAATATCATAGGGAGAAAATCAATGAAAAAACTTTATAAAGGATTCATTATGGCATTGAGTATGTTTACTGTACTTCCAACACCATACATTGAATGGGATGACGAGGGAGTTAAAAATATGATGAAGTTTTATCCCATAATTGGAGCAATTGTTGGAGGAATATGGAGCGTTGTATATTATTTAATTAATATTTTAAAGGTTTCATTAGTATTAAAAAGTGCAATAATCATGATAGTACCATTTGTAATAACAGGAATGCTGCATTTAGATGGATTTATGGATGTTTGTGATGCAATTTTGTCAAGGAGAGATAAAGAAGAAAAACTTAGAATATTGAAGGATTCAAAGATTGGTGCTTTTGCAGTAATATCTTTATTGATTTTATTTTTTCTGCAATTTGGCGGCATATATTCTATTGTAGAGAAAAACATTCATTTTTATATACTGATCTTGATTCCAATAGTGAGCAGGTCTACTACAGCGTATTTTTTATTAAGCAGAACTACTATAAAAGAAAGTACCCTAGGAACATATTTTAAAAAAGGAACTAATATTACAGATAGAATTATAATGGTTATAGCATCGTTAGTGATGCTTGTAGCAGCATTTGCTTTTTTGAAATATGAGGGCATTATATTAGAATTATTAATAATCATTGGAGTTACATGGGCAGTTGAAAAATGCAAAAAAGAATTTGGAGGAATATCAGGTGATGTTGCGGGGTTTGCCCTCGTTATAGGAGAAGTGGTAGGAATACTGACTTTAGCAATAATAATGTAAATATATATAAATAAGATATTATATGTGTTTTGAGTTTTGAGGTGGCAAATAATGATTTTGGTTTTTGGCGGAGCCTATAATGGAAAGCTTGAATTTGTGAAAAAGAAATATGACATAAGTAATGAAGAAATATTTTTTTGCGAAGATAAGAATTTAGAATTTGAAAAAAAAGTCATATGTGGCCTGCATATGCTTACAAGAGCATGTATTTTAAAGAATTTAGATCCTTTGGAACTCCTAAAAAATAATATGGAGTTAATACAGGACAAGATAATAATCTGCGACGAAATAAATTCAGGGATAGTTCCAATGGAAAAGTTGGATAGAGACTGGAGAGAAGCAACAGGACGTATATTACAGGTTTTAAGTAAAAATTCTTCGGATGTATACAGAATATTTTTTGGAATTGAAGAAAAAATTAAGTAATTGGTAAGGATGATATATGAAAAAAATAGAATTATATTTAATTAGACATGGAAAAACCTATTGTAATGAAAAACAATTATATTGTGGAAAAAGTGATGTTGATCTAAGTGAAAATGGTATTAATGATTTAAAGGAAAGTTTAAAAAACGTTAGATATCCAGAGTGTGACTTTTACTTTACAAGTGGAGCTAAAAGGGCAAATCAAACTCTAGAGATTATTTGTCCTGAAAAAAAATATAATATATTAGAACACTTTTTTGAATATAATTTTGGAGATTTTGAGTTAAAAGGATATGAAGAGTTGAAATTACTAAAAGAATATACAAGATGGATAGAGGATGAGGAAGAAATTATTAAATGTCCAAATGGAGAAAGCAGGAGAGAGTTTAAAAAAAGAATAAAAGAAGCATTTATAAGCCTTGTAAAATATTTAGCTAAAGAGGAGATACATTCAGCACTAGGGGTAATTCATGGTGGAAGTATAGGAATGATACTGGAAATGCTGTATGATGATAATAATAAATTTTACGAATGGCAGCCTAAGAATGGTGAGGGATATAAGATGATCATTTATATGGATGATGATAATGAAAGATTTACAATAGATGATGTTAGGCATATTTAAAAGGAGGCATATATGATTGAACTTTCAATAGGGTTTTTGCTAGATTTAATAATTGGAGACCCTAATAATCCACTTCACCCTGTAAGGGGAATTGGGTATCTTACTAAAAGATTAGAAATGATATTTAGAAAAATTTTTAAAAAGCAATTAAAACTTGCTGGTCTTATAACCTGGATTTTAACAATTGCAATTACCTTTGCAGTTACTTTGGGAATGTGTGTTATTTCTAAAAAAATCAATATTTATTTTGGAATTATAGTAGAAGGAATTTTAATATATTTTTGCATATCATCAAAGGCTTTAGTGGTTGAAGGATATAAGGTTATTAGATTTTTATTAAAAGACGATATAGTTGGTGCACGAAAGCAGCTTTCCTTTATTGTTGGACGCGATACTGGAAGTTTAGATAAAGAAGGTATAATAAGGGCAGTAGTGGAAACTATAGCAGAAAATATGGCAGATGGAGTAATAGCACCTCTGTTTTATGCAGGTATTTTTGGGGCACCTCTGGCCTTTGCTTATAAAGCAGTAAATACCATGGATTCAATGTTTGGATATAAGAACGATGAATATATGGAATTTGGATACTTTCCTGCAAAATTAGATGATGTTTTTAATTATATTCCAGCTAGAATAACAGGAATATTAATCATCGTATCAGCTTTTATATTGAGATATGGTTATAAAAATAGCTATAAAGTTTATAAAAGGGACAGGTATAATCACGCAAGTCCAAATAGTGCACATCCGGAGGCAGCAATGGCAGGAACTTTGGGAGTTCAGCTTGGAGGATCTAATTACTACTTTGGAAAACTTGTAGAAAAGCCTACAATAGGAGATAAAATTGAGGAAATAAATATTAATCATGTGAGTAAAACATCTAAAGTATTGTATTTATCTTCTTTTATATGTTTTGTTCTTATATTGGCAATTAGAGTGATAATAAAATTATATTAAGTTGGAAAGAAGTAAAATTAGCAATGTATAATTTACGATGGGGGAACTGTTATGGCAAGCTTTGGGCATGGAGGAAATGCAAAAGAAATAAGTAGAAAAAATAAGCTGGAATATGATAAAATAATTGATTTTTCAGCTAATATAAATCCTTTGGGAATGGCTGATAGTATAAGAAAAGAAATTATAGAGAATTTGAATCAAATTGAAAAATATCCTGATATAACTTATTTTGAACTAAAGGCTGCAATTAGTAAATTTGAAAATGTAAATGCAGAAAACATAATATTAGGAAATGGTGCGGCAGAAGTATTATTTAATGTGGTTAGAGGAATTAAGCCTAAAAACGCACTTGTCTTGGCGCCTACTTTTTCGGAATATGAAGAGGCAATAAGGGCTGTAAATGGCGAGATTATTTATTATAGATTAATGGAAAAAAATGATTTTCATATACAAGAGGATATTTTAGATTATATAAATAGCAAATTAGATCTAATATTCATATGCAATCCCAATAATCCAACAGGTGTTATAACATCAAAAGACTTATTAACAAAAATTCTATTTAAAGCAAAACAAAATAATGTTATTGTTATAATAGATGAATCTTTTTTAGATTTTATAGAAGAAGATTTATCGATGGTTTCATACATAAATAAATATTATAATTTAGTTATAATAAAGTCATTAACAAAATTCTTTGCTCTTCCAGGCCTAAGAATTGGTTATGGACTATGTAAAAGCTCTATTTTAAAAGAAGAGTTAGAGAAGATAACCCCGGCTTGGAATATAAATGTTTTAGCTGAAGTAGCTGTAAAAGCAGGACTTAATGATAAAAATTATATAAATCAATCCAGAAAATGCTTAATAAGTGAAAAAGAATATTTGTATAATGAATTAAAACATATTAATGAATTAAAGGTATATGAACCAAGTGTAAATTTTATTCTCTTTAAAACTCTTGCTAAAATTGATTTAAAGGATGAACTTTTAAAAAAGAATATTTTAATTAGAAGTTGTAGTAATTACAATGGTTTAAGTGATAGCTATTATAGAATTGCAGTAAGAAACCATGAAGAAAATCTTATATTAATAAAGAATCTAAAGAAAATATTTGAAGAAAATGGAAAAAGAGAGTAATATAAAATATATATTAAAACTCAGCATAAAAATATAACTTCATAAAAACAGTGTGGCTAAATGATAATGAAATATGGTATTATTTAGATAATAATGGTGCAATGGTTTCAGATACAACTATAGATGGATATTATTTAGGTAAAGATGGAGCTTGGGATGGAAAGCTGTATCAAATTCTGACAATTTGGAAGATACAAATTTTAAGGATGTTATCATGAAGGCGGAAAGGGATACATATGAACTTGGAACAAAGCAAATAAATCCTAATAATGGTAATAATGGTGTGTATTGTGGATTAGAATATTAAGTGGATTAATGTACATTTTTAAGAAGAGCATGTATTTATTGAAATTGAGTATAATTTAGAAGCGGGAAAAACAAATAGTCAAATCAAATCATTTCATTTGATGGTATCAGAGTTAGGAAAGTTGAATTATGATTTGATGGTCCCATATTTAAATATTAGAAAGTCAAATTTAATAGAGTTTATTATGAAATAGTTGGCGAATTTAGATATTTAACAATAAATAATTTAAACTAAAGGTACAATGTCAGCCTCGATAATGTAGGAATTTGATTTTCAAAATTAAAATTGGTAATCAAAGTTTTGATATTAAAAATTAAGGTTTGCAACTAAAGGCACAATCAAAAAAATAATAGACCTGTATGCATACCTATTTCATATCTAGGGTCTTTTATTTATTTTCATGTGCTTGAATTTGAGGGGAGTAAATAAATGGATAAAAAAAGTATAATGTTTTTAGGTACAGCGTCTTCTGTTGGAAAAAGTACTTTAGTAACAGCTCTATGTAGATACTTGAAAAATTTAGGTGTAAATGTAGCTCCTTTTAAGGCTTTGAATATTTCATTGAATTCCTATGTCACAAAAGCTGGGTTAGAAATGGGAAGAGCTCAAGTAGTACAAGCAGAAGCTTGTAAAATTGAACCAGATGCTTTGATGAATCCAATATTATTAAAACCTAGTGGAGGTTATACACAAGTAATTGTAAAGGGAAAAGTGTTTTGTAGAATTGAGACCTATAAATATAAAGAACTTACTGATACTCTAAAAATGCAAGTTAAAGAAGCATATGATAAATTAAGCGAAGATTATGATATAATTGTGTTGGAGGGTTCAGGTAGTTGTGCTGAAATAAATCTAAAAGATAGTGATATTGCTAATATGGCTATGGCAGAAATGGCAGATGCACCAGTAATTTTAGTTTCGGATATTGATAGAGGTGGAGTATTTGCATCAATTGTTGGAACTATTCAGTTATTACCGAAATCAGAGAGAAAAAGAATTAGTGGTGTAATAATAAACAAGTTTCGAGGAGATATGGAATTATTTAAACCTGCTATAAAGCAGCTTGAGGAAATTATAAATATTCCTGTACTTGGGGTTATTCCTTATGAAAAGTTCGATATTGAAGATGAAGATAGTGTAACTGAAAGAATAAGAAATAATCGGGAAGAAGGAACCTTGGATATTGCTATCATCAGACTTTCACATATGTCGAATTTCACAGATTTTGGTATTTTGGAGAGAATACCAGGAGTAACGGTTAGATATATCACAAAACCAAGTGAACTTAAGAATCCAAACTTAATAATAATACCTGGAACCAAAAATACAATTGAAGATTTAAGAAATATAAAGGAAAATAAGCTATTTGATAAGATAAAGGAATTGAAGGAAAGTGGAACACCCATATTTGGTATATGCGGTGGATATCAAATGCTTGGGACTTTAATTCTTGATAAGTTAGGAGTTGAAGGGAATATTTGCCAGGAGGATGGCTTCGGTTTTCTGGACATAAAGACAAGGTTTAATGAAATGAAAGTTACAAAGCAGACTCAGGGGAAAATTTTATGTGATCTTAATTTAATAAAATCTATAGAGGGCAGTACAATAAATGGTTATGAAATTCATAATGGAATAAGCAAAATTGGAAAAAAAGTAATACCATTTATAACTGACTCAGATGGAACTGTGGTAGGGGTATGTGACAAAGAAAAAATGGTTGCAGGAACATATCTTCATGGGATATTTGATTCAGAAAAATTTATCACTTTATTTGTGAGATCACTAAAAGATAATAGTGATATAAAGTTTTCAGAAGAAATAGTTATTGAGAATATAAAGAAATATAAAGATAACGAATATGATAAATTATCTAAGGTATTTGAAGAAAATATCGATATATATAAGCTAAGGGAAATAATGAATATATAGGGGTTGGAGGAGTAGTATGTTAACAGTTACAGAAGAAAGATTATTAAAGTATATAGAAGAGCGAGCAAGAGAAAATGTTAAGGGAAAAACTTTTTATAAGATGACTGATATATTAGAACAAGCTTTTTGGATATCAGAAGATAGAGCATATGAAGTTTTAAGGAATATAATTTCAAGAAAAAATATAGGAAATTCTAAAGAGGCAATTATAAATGAATATATTGATATGTTAAAAAAGGGGTATGGCTCAATACAAGAACAAATAGAAGTATTTGGTGGAGACAAAGTACAAAGTGCACTATATACTGCAGAAAGAAGATTGAAAGCTTTTGGAGGCGGATCATTTTTTGATATTTTAAGGGAAGTTTATAAAGTCCCAGAAGAAGAAATAATGGGATTAACAGAAAAGTATTTAAATTATTTAAACTCTCCACTATTCTCGTTTAAATTGGAAAAAGAAACTTTCCATAAATTTTTGGAATCAGATCTTGAAGAGTTGGATAAACAATTCAATAGATTTATGAATTTATAAATTTAATTATATTCTGTATGTAATGGGATAAAAGAAAGACCAAGTGTTATGCTGTTGAGGATTTAGTCCAAGAAATATTTTGGAGCTAAATCTTTTTTTGCACAGTTTTAAAAAACTTGGCCTCATTTTTATATGTATATTAAAAAAGCATATGTATAAATAAGTATTTGAGAAATGTTTGAAATTTATTACAAATCATTATATAAAGTATATTTGAAATTAGTAATTAATTCATAGGCATTATCATAATCAAAGATATTCATATATGATTTTACTTTATTTAGAACGGATATTTGGCTATTGGATAAATCATAATTAAGTATATAATCTAAAGAGTCACTGGCAGAATCCAAATCGAAATTATCAATTGCACTGGCAATATCAGTTACTAAACTCAATAAATGTTCAGTGGTGAAATCTTTAATCTTAGGCCTAATCTCTGCATTTTCTTTTGGAAGTACAAGTTTTATATTATCTAATAAATCGTTATATGAATTAAGAAGAGAATCGACATTTTTTAATATGAAATCTAAATCATTATTGGTGCCAGCTATTTCATGTAATTTAGCTAATTTAGATAATGTTATATCTCCAACTAATGCGGCAACGGTTTTTAGAGCGTGGACTTCTATAGTATAGTTTTGAATATCCTTATGGTTTACATGATTTTTTATTATTTTTATTTTATTTTTACCGTCGTAATATGTAACTGAAAGTAATGAAAGATAATTATCCATGTTGCCAGAACAATTTTCAATTGCTTTTTTTGTATCTACACCCTTAATTTTTATTTCATCAAAATATCCAATAGTAGCTTCAATATTATTTGTTTCAATAATATATTTTCTTGGTAAATAAGTACGAAGAAATTTATTCAATTTATAATTTTCAATTGGTTTTTCTAAGAAGTCATTGAAGCCATTTTTTATATAAAAGGAATTAGGTTTTGAAACAGTTGAGGCGGTTAATGCAATTATGATAACCTTCTTAAAATATTCGTCTTTCATTTTACGTATCTTTATAGTTGTTTCTATACCATCCATATTAGGCATCATATGATCCATAAATATGATATCGTATCGATTAGTCTTAAGTAAGTTTATACACTCTTTACCACTTTTTGCAGTAGATATATCCATTCCGTAAGTTTTCATTAAATCTTTTTCAATTTGTAATGTTACATTGCTATCATCGACTATTAAGATTTTAGCTTGTGTAGCAATGAATTGTCTTATGATATTGTTCTCGTTCACTATTCTCCAACCTCCAATTCTTGCTTATATAATTGCGAAATGTTATTAAATGAATCACTTACAGATTCAAATACGTCTACAATACAGGGCTCAAAATGAGTTCCTGAAGAATTTACAATTATATCTACTGCTTTTGAGTGCGAAAAAGGTTTTTTATAAGGACGTTTTGAGGTTAGAGCATCATAGACATCAGCAATAGCCATGATTCGAGCACAGAGTGGGATGGAGTGACCAGAAATACCAGATGGATAGCCAGTACCATCCCATTTTTCATGATGGCAAAGCGCCATATCTTTGGCTACATATAAAAAGTTTTCACCATCTGTTGCATCAATAACTTTCTGAAGTGCCATGCCGCCTAATGTTGTATGCTGTTTCATATAATCGCGTTCATTTTTATCAAAGTCGCCTTGTTTTAAAAGAATATTGTCAGAAATTCCTATTTTTCCTATGTCATGAAGCGGGGCAGAACGAATGATATTATGAATATACTCTTCTGTTAGAATATCAGCATAAAATCCAGCATTAAGCATAGCGCGTACTAAGATTTCAAGGTATTTAGCAGTTCTTTTAATATGCCCTCCTGTTTCACCATCTCTGCATTCAACTAATTCAGCAAGACCTACAACCATGCTATCTTGAAGTCTTTCTATAGTCCTTGTTTTTTCATTAACAAGAAATTCAAGATTTTTTCTATAAGTTGCAAGCTCTAAATGAATTTTAATTCTACTTAGCATTAATTCAGGAGCAAATGGTTTGCTAATAAAATCTAAAGCACCAAGTTTAAGGCATTTTAATTCGCTTTCCACATCATTTAATGCTGTTAGAAATATTATAGGTATTTGTTTTAATCTATCAATTGATTTTATTTTACTAAATATTTCATATCCATTAATTTCAGGCATATTAATATCAAGCAATATTAAATCAGGAGTGCGTTTAGATAAAAATTTCATTGTTTGAGCAGCAGAAGTAAGCAAAGTAACTTTATAATATGGTTTTAAAGCTTGCTCTGCAAACTTCAAATTTGTCACATTATCATCTACAATTACAATATGATCCATATATTATCCCCCCTCATTTTTAGCAATCTAATTTCAATGACACATTTTTTATTTATATAGCAAGAAAATATCAGGCTTAGTTACTATTGAAAATATTTTGCTGTGCAATTATGCATTGGCATACATAGAAAGTAAAAAACAACTTCAGTTATCTTAATTAATAAATAATGTATACCGATTACATCCCTAATATAATGTTTTAAATTTATGAATTATGTAATTTATTCTTTGTTAAACAATTTTTACAATACCCTAATAATATTTTAGCAGAAAAATGGTATTAAGTAAAAGATAATGTAATTTAATACAATTAAATCGATAATTTCTTTAATATAAAAAAATCATCGATTTTGTATTTTAGAGTATTTAATATTATAAAAGTTATAAAATTAATTATTAGACAACTAAAATTTTTATAAACTAATTTATTTTAAAATTCTAAGTATTGCTAACAAGATGAGTAGTACTCCAGACAGCCAGGATAATTCAAAATGTATTTTTTGTGCAAATCTTCGTCCGAGAAAAACGCCGATGGATACTAAAATAATCCCTATGATAAAGCACAAAATAATAACTTGAACATAATTAATACTGCATAAACTTGAACCAATTCCTACGGTAAGACTATCTAGAGATAAAGCTAAGGCTAAATAAAAGGATTCCTTAACATTTAAACATTTAGAGTTATCAAAATCAGCTTTAATTTCGTCTGCATATACCTGTAAAACGAATTGAAAATCAAAAAGTTTAAAAGTGAGAGGCCTATCAGATCTTGAACATTTAAAAATATATGCCTTAAAAATATATTCAAATAATCTATATATTCCAAGCAGCATTAAAAGAAAAAAACCTAAAAGAACTGGAAGATTACCTGGAAGAAGATTTTTAAATATAGATCCAATAAATAATGAACAAGCAAGAGTAAGGGTACATACTAAGTTAATGATTATTATACATAGAGGGGGAATACGAATTTTTGATGTACCATAAGCGATGCTTGCAACAAAGGAGTCTATGCATAAGGAGGATACTAATAATAGAGATTCGAGCATAAATATTACCTCATAAAGTATTAGATACAATTCATAATATGAAAGAAGATACTATTAGTGACAAAATTAGTGGAGATGTGGCAAGTGAACTACACATATTGGAATAGTTATAAAATTAATTTAATCAGTGCAGCTGTATTAAAATAGTAATAATGTGTGAAAGTTAATATTTAAGAAAGTGAATTTCATGTTATAATTTAGACAGAGATTTATTGTAATTAACTAAAAGAATAAAATAAATAATTAACAAATGGGGGAAAAACATGTATAAACTAATTGCACTAGATATGGATGGAACACTGCTTACAACAGATAAGAGAGTTTCAGAAAAAAATAAAGCAGCAATAAAGGCAGCAGAGGCAAATGGCGTAAAGATAGTATTAGCATCAGGAAGACCTCTAATTGGAATAACAAAATATTTAAATGAGCTTGATTTATTAAAGAATGAAGATTATGTACTTAGCTTTAATGGAGGATTAGTTCAAAATACAAAAACTCAGGAAATTGTATCTAAGCTTACGCTAAAAGGAAAGGATCTAAAGAATATATATAAGATTAGTAAAGAACTTAATATTAATATTCATGCATTTTCTGCAAAAGATGGATTAATCACACCTAAGATCAGTCAATATACAGAATATGAGGCAACTATAAATGAAATTGAAATTAATATAAGAGATTTTAATGAAGTTGATGATGAAGAAGATATTATAAAGGTTATGATGATAGACCCTCAAGAAATATTAGATCCAGCTATAGAAAAATTGCCAGCTGAAGTTTATGAGAAGTACAGTGTATTTAAAAGTGCACCATTTTTCTTAGAGTTTACCAATAAAGAAGTAGATAAGGGACTTGGGCTTAAGAAACTTGGTGAGTATCTTGGAATAAAGAAAGAAGAAATAATTGCTTGTGGAGATGCAGGAAATGATTTATCAATGGTGAAATATGCTGGACTTGGAGTTGCAATGGGGAATGCAACCAAAGAAGTCAAGGAGGCGGCAAGTTTTATTACTACATCAAACGATGAAGATGGTATTGCAAATGTAATAGAAAAATTTATTTTAAATAAATCTGTATAGGAAAGTATTATAATTAAATATACTAAAGAAAAAATATGTACAATGGCTGAACGTTATAAAAATGGATAAGTTGTAACAATTTAAGGGAGAGGAAAAATGTGAGATTAGTCCCGATTGAAAGCGTAAAACCTAATACAGTGCTAGGTAAAACATTATATGATGTTGAGGGCAGAGTTTTACTTAGAGCTGGAGTTGTTTTAAGAGAAAATACAATTGCAAAGATAAAAGAGATAAATATTCTATCTATATATATAGTTGATAAATATAGCAATGAAGAAATTGAAGATATTATTAAGCCGGAAATAAGGCAGAAGACAATTATAACTATAAAAGAAGCTTTCTCTAATATAGGAAGGCTTAATAGTGGGGATGCAGTAAGAAATAAAGAGAGCGATTATACGTGGCAGGAGCAAAGTTATTTTTATAATATAGGAAAAATGGCAGTCAGCATAGTTGAGGATATATTAAAGAGCAAAGATATATTACTTGCACTAGTTGATATAAGAAGCATGAATAATTATATGTATTCACATTCAGTAAATGTTGCTGTAATTTCACTTACAATAGGAATTGCATTTCAACTTCCTAAGAAAAAGTTAGAGGCACTTTGTATAGGTGCTTTGATTCATGATATTGGAAAATCACTGTTACCAAAAGAAATTTTGAGGAAACAGAATAGCCATCATGAACTAACTGAAGAGGAGGAAGAACTAGTAAAGAATCATCCAAGGCTTGGATATAAATATCTATCAAACACATATAACATAAACAGTTTAAGTAAGATAGTAGCTTTGCAGCATCATGAGAGAATTGATGGAAAGGGTTATCCAGATGGCTTAAGCAAAGAAAATATCATTGATTTAAGTAATATTGTAAGTATTGCAAACGCTTATGATAATTTATCAACAGATTTACCGGGAAAGAGGGCAATGTTTCCAAGCGATGTTTTGGAATATTTGATGTCTAATGCAGGGACTAAGTTTGACTATGATATTGTCAATGTTTTTTGTAGAATAGTTATTCCATATCCTAAAGGAACCATAGTAGAGTTAAGTACAGGTGAAACAGCTATAGTTGAAGAAACAAAACCTGGCTTTCCCTTAAGACCAACAGTAAGAATAATTGAAAGCCCTAGAATAAGCAGAATTGATGATAAAGTTAAATTGATTAAAGAAATCTCAATTGTAATTACTAGAGTAAAACATCAACTACAGTAAATACACATTAGAAATCTCCTTTAAAAGAGAAAGAATATAAATTTTATGTTCTCAAGCTTTTTAAAGGAGATTTTATTTGTACTAAGCTGTTACCATCTTTGATTTATAGTTAAAAGGTTAAGATGAAGTTCTATTTTTGCATTTATTATGCAGTTTGATTACTCGCAAATATCTATAAATTTAAAGTTAACAACATCAAATAGTCCTTTGTCTGTAATTTTTAAATCAGGTATTACAGGTAATGATAAAAATGATAGAGTTAAAAATGGATTGAAGTCAATATCTGGAGCTATTATTTTAATTGACGAATGAAGATTTTTTAAATCTGCTTGAATTTCAGTATATTTTCTACTTGTCATAAGTCCGCCAATTTCAAGTTTAATTTGTGCTAGAATGGTTTGATTTCTGACAACTATAATCCCACCATGCATTTCTTCTAGCTCTTTAGCTGCAAATAACATATCATTATCATTTGTTCCAGCAAGTATTAAGTTATGAGAATCATGGGCAATAGTTGTTCCAATTGCTCCTTCTTTAATTCCTAAACCGTTTAATATTCCAAGACCTATATTTCCAGAAGCTCTATGCCTTTCTATAACTGAGATCTTTATTAAATCATCTTTTGGAGAGGAAGTAAAATATTTGGAGTTAGTACCTTTTAATGAGCCAATATCTGAAATATTAACTTTTAAATGCAGGCTTTCAAGCTTGTTTGGAATTATTTTTATTACATTTAATAAGTTGCATTTTGCCTTTTCAATATTAATTCTAAAATCATCAACATTTATATTTGGAAGATTTATAGAATTACTATTATAGGTACTTTTATTAGAAACGGTATCTGAGTCAGTGTCATAATCAATTAATCTATTGTCATCAACAACAAGTTTTCCTTCCTTATAAACCTGAGAAATTTTAAATTGCTCTAAGTTATTAAGTATAATAAAGTCAGCTATATATCCAGGTGCTATTGCTCCTTTATTGGTTAGTTTGTATAGCGTAGCTGGATTAATAGTGGCCATTTGAATTGCAGTTGAAGGGCTTAACCCATTTTTTATTGAATAAACTATTGAACTATTAATTGATCCATTATGAGCAATATCATCAATATGTTTATCATCAGTACAAAAGCAAAATCTATTGCTATTACTTTCATTAACAGCAGGTAATAATTCTTTCAAGTTTTTAGCTACTGTACCTTCTCTAATTAAAACATACATTCCTCGTTTAATTTTTTCAATGGCTTCTTTAGCATTAGTACATTCATGATCTGTTAAAATCTGAGCGCTTCTATAAGTATTAGTCATCATAGGTGAGAATCCTGCACCATGACCATCAATAACTTTATTATTCTTTATAGAATCGTAAATTTTATCAAGCATGTTTTTTTCGCAATTTGCTACTGCGGGATAATCCATAATTTCAGCTAAACCTAAAATATTATTATTTTTATAATAAGTTATTAAGTCTTCTGCTAATAAAGTTGCACCAGAATTTTCAAAACTTGTACCTGGAACGCAAGAAGGAAGCATGAAATATATATCAAAAGGAATATTTTTTGAGGAGTTAAGCATGAAATTTATTCCATTAACACCTAATACATTTGATATTTCATGGGGATCAGCAACAACAGAAGTTATTCCATTTAGCAAAGCTAATTTAGAATATTCTTTAGGCGTTACCAAACTTGATTCAATATGACAGTGAGAATCAATAAGTCCAGGACAAATATATTTATTAGTACCATCTATAATTTCATATGCATCATAATCCCCAATACCAATAATATAACCATCTTTAATTCCAATACTATCTACAAATGAATCTTTGTTAAAAACATCAATTATAGTGATATTATTTATTGATAAATCACATTTAATATTTTTATTAGAAGCTTTAATATGATTGATTAAATTTTCCTTCTTCAAGACAAGATCCTCCTTTTCTAAAGTTAAAATTATTATATGTAGAATATCTCTGTTAAATATATTTACTTATTATAATTTAAATAAATTAATATTGATAAAACTAGAAAAGGTATATTTAAAAATAAATATTTATTTTAGATATATTATTTATATAGAACAAGGCTACATGATTAATGTAACCTTGCTAATATAATACTATGCGAATTCTATGCAGGTAGGTGTAGGAATATTTTCAGATTTAATATAGGTTAAGCTGCCAGTTGTTTGATCAATAGAGAATATAGATATATTATCAGAGTTTTCATTTGCACAAAGCAGGAAATTTCCTGTTGGATCAATTTGAAAATCCCTGGGTGAATTTCCTTCGGAAGAACAAGCATCTACAAATGTTAGTGTTCCATCCTCCGGATTTATAATAAATAAACTTAAAGTATTACTTCCCCTATCTGAAGTATACAAGAATTTATTGTTTTTATGTATACGAATAGCAGCACCAGATTTTTTATCATTATAATTTTTAGGTAAACTACTTAGAGTTTGGATATTTTCAAAAGGAATTTCTGCTTTAGGATCATATTTTAGAGCAAAAATTTCTGAAGTTAATTCACTTAAAACGTAATAAAATGGTTTTTGTTTTGAATAAGTTATATGTCGTGGACCTGTTCCAGCAGGAAATGAATGGCTGATTTCATCTTTCTTTAGAAGTTTGGAATTTTCTAAAGTATAAATTATCATCTTATCAATTCCTAAATCAATCGATAAAATATATTTTTCATCATTTGTGAACATTGAACAATGAATATGAGGCTTTTCTTGCCTTTCAGCATTTAAGCTGTAACCAGAATGACTTCCCATTAAAGGAGAATTCAAAATAAAACCATCTAAAGTATTGTAAACAAACATTTTATTTTCATGATAATTTGATGAAATTAATAGATGGTTATTATTATTTAGACTAACATGACA
>JAEZKY010000186.1 GCA_023435985.1 Bacillota bacterium
TCAACTTTTTCTTCAATGCATTTTTCCAATGCATCCACCTTTTCTTCAACTTTTTCCACATTAATATCATCTATTTTATTTAAAATAGTTTCCTTATTAGCTGCAGCGTCCTTTACTACTTTAATTCCTAAAATCGCGAGTCTTTCTTCAATAGCTTCAAACATTACTTTGTTTTGCTCAGCAATGCTTTTATTAATCATTGCCGTTATTGTGCTCTCTATAGATTGCGTTGTTTTTGATATACTATTATTTAATTCATCCAGCTTTTCTTCAAAATCATCCTCTTGAAATTCTTGAAAATTAATTTTTAAATCACTAATCTTCTTTTCAATCGGTCTTAATTTCTCTATTACTTCTTCAGACATATTTTTAGATATCTTTGAAAGTATATTGCTCATATCTTCCTGTATTTCACTCATTATATTTTTTGTAACTTCATCACTTTGAATTAATATTGATTTTTCTTCCATACTATTTTTCTGCTCCTTCATATTTAGGGATATCCAAAAAATAACTTAAAATTGCCTCTAAAGTTTCCTTTTCTTCTTTCCCTCTAGATAAAGTATTTTCAATCAATTTTTCTTTTATAATCTTATAGTCGCTAATCAAAAAATTATGTTTTTCCTGACTCTCTATTAATGCCATATTGTATATAGGGTTTTTAGAATTAATAAGTATATATCCCATATCAGCTTTATAAAATTTATTTATAATAATATCTTTTAAATTATTAACTTCTAATAAAAGTTCCTGAACATTATTTGCATTTATAAATTCTCTACACGAATCTATAACTAAATTCACAAATAAATTATCATTATTCTTAAAGAAATAACTTAGATTTCTGCTCTCTAGAATATTTTTTTTAGAACTTCCAATTTGAATTCCATTAAAAATTACATACATATTACACTTTTTATACTTTATTGCCCTCAGTTTTTCCTGAAAGTTAAAATTATCCTTACTTAATTCATGGATAATTACTATATTATCAAAATAATATATACCATTGTTTCTTATCTTGTTGCATTCCTGTTCATTTAAATAAATTCCATAAATTCTTAAGATAAAGTCCCTGCAAGAATCTACATCCCATGTCCAAAAAATGTCCTTAACATCCTGCTGATCTTTTGATAAAGATTGTTTTCTTATATATTCTCCTACCAATAAATAATTATCTTCTATTACTTTATTGCTTAACCTATAAAAATTATATTGAGCTTTTGAAATAGAATATAACTCAGTTCTTTTCTCATAATCATGATTTGTCACTTCAATTTCATGATGTTGTTCTCCTTTTAAAGCTAAAAGCTTGTCTCTAATAAGACTTAAACTTTTACTTGTATCATCTATATCGTAAACTTCTATATTTTGATTTTTCTTTTCTTCATATTCTTTTTCTCTTTTATTTACTTCATCATAAAACATATCTATGGATTTTTTATATTGAATGCTCCATTCTTTTAATATATCCATATATTTAATTTTATTTTTATCACATATTTTTTGCGCCCTTTGTATTGTAGCCTCTTTATCTATTATTTGCTCATCATATCCAACTTCTTTATATCCCCATTCTTTATCAAATATATCTGATAATAATCTTTTCCCTTTGTTTAATACTCCATCTTTTTTAAATAACATAGTTCTTTCTTCATATTTGTGTTTAATTTCTATGTTCTTACTCTCAATACTAGGCAAAATATAAGAAAATCTTATATCCAAATTTAATAGGTTATATATATTCCTTTTTTCCTTCTCATAATCTTTAACTATATTCAATATATCACTTTCAATATATAACTTCTTATTATTAATTTTATCCACTATCTCTAAGTAATCATCCACACTCTCTGACGATAAATCTGTAATTTCCGCAATAGTTTCTGAAATAATCTTTTCGATTTCTTTAACTTTTAAATATATTTTTTCCTGTGCACTTTCAAAATTGCTTGAAAGCTTATCTATATCATTGGCTTTTATTTTAATTAGTTCTTCTATATCTTCTAAATCATTTCCGTTTATTATTTCTTTATCCGTATTAATTATGTTGTTAATTCTTTCCTTAATACTAAAAGCTCTCTCATAATCAAGCTTAGGAGTTGTTCTCATCACACAATTTTTTATAACATCAATAAAAGCTTTCATATTAGAACTTCTATATAAATTTTCGTCTTCACTTATAATTCCTTTTAATCCATTAAGTGCTGATATTTGAACTATCTCTAAATTTTCTTCAGCTTTAATTACTTCTCTTAATAATTTCTTAGCTCTATCCATGTGTTTTTTTAAAATTGTAATTTTATCTTCCTCGACTATTCCATTTTTTCCGATTTTCTCTTCAATAGAATCTATCATATTTTGTACTAAAACTATTTGTTTTCCTTTTTTACTTACAATTTTAATTTTTTCAGCATTTGTGCCATCACTGCTAGCCTTTACTGTCGTTAAAAATATACAAATATCTATTGTTGGAAGCAATACTTCTAATGTTAGTTTTTCATGATTTTCTAAATTCCACGCGTCTAAGCCTGGACTATCTATTATATGTATATTATCATCCAGCTTATAATAAGGCGTTATAATATCTATTTGAGTTACATTATATTTGTTATTGGAATTTTTTTCTTCATCTGCATATTCACTTATATTATCTTGAGTTAAATCATCGTCTTTTAATATCTTTGGGTTTTTATCTTTAAAATAAACCGTTGCCTGTCTTTTCTCCCCCTTAGCTGCTGTAATTATAATGCTAGAACTTGGTCTAATAGCCATAGGCAGAATTTTTTCACCTAAAAGCGCATTCACTAAAGTTGATTTTCCACTACTTGTTATTCCCATAATAGCAACTCTTATTATATTACTTTTATAAATTCTTTCCCGTTCTTTAAACCACTCTACATCCCTATTATATCTTTTTACTCTATACTCATTTTTCCCTAAAACTCCTATTATTTCATGAATTCTACTTAATATATAACTGTTTTTTCCCATAAAACTCCTCATACTTATTCCAGCTATTTTCAATCTCTTGTATATATATTAACATAATTATAGCCAGTTATCTAAGCAAATACTTACTTTATAATTAAAATTTACATTTTTATTACAAGTATTAAGCATTTTACCTGTATAAGGAAATATATAAATAATATATCTTGATATAATTTGAAACCAACATCACCATATACTATCAAATTTCTGCTATATATATCTAAAAATCATAAAAAATAAGATAGTATAGAATAATATTTCTTTACTCTATACTATCTCTAAAACACAATTGCAAAAACTTCTATTTGATTTTATAAACCTATCTAAAGAAAAAACAAATGATACATCGTACCTTTTAATTATATCTATTGAATCAAAATTCTGTTATTCTCTTTAATAGTTTCATTTAATTTAGGTAAAATAACTTGTAATTCTCCGTTTTCAAATCTTGCTGAAATTTTTGATCTATCAACATTGTCTACGCGAAGAGCTCTTGAAATCTGTCCATAAGTTCTTTCTCTTCTAATATAATTATCCTTTTCTTCGTTAATTTCTTCATTTCTCTTTGCTGAAATAATTAATGTATTATCTCTATATTCAAGGTCAATATCTTCTTTTTTAACACCTGGTAATTCTGCAGATACTAAATATTCATTTTGAGTTTCTCTTATATCTGCATTGAATTTTTGATTACTTCCAAAGCCCAAATTCATTGGTGAGAAAAATTCATCATTAAAGAAACCATCGAAGAAATCGTCAAACGCACCTCCTTTTCTATCTACTCTGTTAGTTTTAAAAGGTATCAATCCAAACATACTAAACCCTCCTTAAAATTTAAAAATTTATTATTGTCTTCTATTATTTTGTCCTCCTTTGTTTTTACAAGTAAATTATACTTTTAAAGTCAAAGAAGGTCAAAGTCGATAAAATATTTATTTTTTTGTTCTTATAGCTTACAATTTCACTATAAAAAAATAGCTAGCTAATGCTAACTATTTCTTTGAATTTCTTATATTTAATGTATTTTAACAAACACAACCTTCAGATAATTTCCTTCTGGAAATTTCTCTGTAGTTGCGAAATCTTCTGGAAGCTTATGCTCTTCTATAATTTCATAATTCTTATTCGATTCCTTAAATGCTTCATGTATAAACCTTTTAAATTTCTCCATATTAAAGGTTGCACAATTTGTTGAAGCCACAATCATACCATTATCTTCTGTTATTTCTATAACTGTTTTTGCTAAATCTTTATAGTCTCTTGCAGCACTAAACTTATTATCTTTTGATGTTGCAAAGCTCGGCGGATCAAGAATAACTACATCAAACTTTAGTTTTTCCTTTTTGGCATGTTTAAAGTAAAGAAAAACATCTTGAACTATTATTTCATGCTTCTGAGGATCAATATTATTTATAGTAAAATTTTCAGTTGTTTTTTCTAAACTTCTGCTTGCTAAATCCACACTTGTAGTAATAGCTCCACCTTTTGCTGCTGCCATAGAAAAAGCTCCTGTATATGAAAAAGTATTTAATACTCTTTTGTTTCTAGAATATTTTTCTTTAATAGCTTTTCTTACTTCCTTTTGATCTAAAAATACGCCAACCATGGCACCATCATTTAAATAAATTGCAAAATTCACATTGTTTTCTTTAACTATAAGAGGTTCTGGTGCCTTCCTCCCATATACATAGCTATCTTCATCTACAACCATACCATTCTCTTCAAAGCGCTTCTTTTCATATATTCCCTCAAAAGATACTAATGCTTTTATAGCTTTAAATATATTATCTTTAAATGCATATATTCCTCTACTATACCAGGTTATAAGATAATATTCATCAAAGTAGTCAATAGTAAGGCCTCCAATTCCATCGCCTTCACCGTTAAACACTCTAAATGCAGTAGTATCTTTTGAATGATAAAACTTCATCCTTTTAGAAAATGCATTTCTAAGCTTATCATAAAAAAATTTATAATCCAAATTACTATTTTTACTGTTACTTAAAATCCAGCCGCAGCCCTTATTTTGCTTTCCATAATACCCTTTTCCTAAAAAGGCTTTCTTTTCATCTATAAGAGTTATTATTTGTCCTTCTTCTTTTAAATCTTTTGTAATTTCTAATGCTTCTTCTAAAATTAATGGATATCCTTTTTTATATTTATTAATAAATTCTTTTTTTACTGTAATTATTGTTTCTTTCATATGTATCCTTCCTAAGGCATAATCAAAAAAATAACGAGTCCATCTGCCAAGCCCTATTTTGCATTATGCTTCATCAGCAGATTGCACTAATAGATTCGCTATGAGCCCAATCTGCTTCTTCGCCTAATGCACAAAATAATCATGGCATTTTGGACTCGTTATTTTCTTTCATATGCCTAAACAAAACTATTTTATTCATGCATCTAAAATAAAACTTAAAGCAAAACAAATACCAGACACGTTAGTATTTGTAAAATGGTCTACTTTTTAATGCTAGATAATTATATCATATAGATATCCAACATATAAACTATACTTATAAATAAAATAATTATCCACTGAAATTAAGCTTTTGTGGTAGCTTACCGAAGTTACATATTTATTTGTTATTTAACGTAATATCTTTTAAGACATCAATTATATAACCTTTCTGTTCCAGACTTAATTCTGGGAAAACTGGTATTGCGAAGGTTCTATGTGATAAGTATTCAGCTACCGGTAAATCACCTTCTTTATATTCAAGACCTTTATATACCTTCTGTAAATGCATTGGTACTGGATAATACACCCCTGTATTTACTCCTTTTTCTTTTAACTTATTAATAACTTCTTCTCTGTTTTCAGCTTGTACTACATACATATTATATGCTGATTTACATTCTGCTATTATGACAGGTAAAGTTAGATCTGTTTCTTTTAATTTTTCATCATAAGTTTTAGCATTTTTTCTTCTTGCTTCGTTCCAGTTATCTATGGAATGTAATTTTATTCTTAAAATTGCTGCTTGAATTGTATCTAATCTCGAATTAAATCCAATTAGATAATTATAATATTTTAATGGATTGTACACTGTATCATCATGTTCTTCTGATGATTTAATATTTTCACTTATTCCATTTAATAAATTATAAGCTTTTTGACCATTTTCACCACTGCCATGAGCTCTAAGCGCTCTTGCAATAGTTGCTATATCATCATCAGAGGTTGTTATGATTCCACCATCTCCTGCACACCCTAGGTTTTTAGTTGGAAAGAATGAGAAACATCCTACATCTCCTATAGTTCCAACTTTTTTCCCTTTATATTCAGCGCCAACAGCTTGAGCTGCATCTTCTATTATTTTTAAATTATGCGTTTTTGCGATTTTTATTATTTCATCCATCTTTGTAGGTTGCCCAAAAATATGAACTGGCATAATAGCCTTTGTTTTTTCAGTAATTTTTTCTTCAATTTTTGATGGATCTATATTATAAGTATCCTTTTCCACATCTACAAACACAGGTATTGCACCTACAAATGAAATGCTTTCTGCTGTTGAAAAAAATGTAAAAGGTGTAGTTATAACTTCATCACCTTCTCCAACGCCACATGCCATAAGTGCTATAACTAATGCATCAGTTCCATTTCCAACTGATATCGCATGTTTAACTCCTATATATTCTGCAAACTCCTTTTCAAATTCTAATACTTCACTTCCCATAATATAACTTGCAGATGTAAGCACTCTGCTTACAGCCTCTACAACTTCTTTTTCAATTTCTTTATATTGTACCTTTAAATCAACTAATGGAATGTTCATTTTTCTTTCTCCTTTTTATTTACCACTGATTTTTTCGCTTAATAAAAAATATTTTTCCATGGCTTACTTTTTTACTTAATCATTTTTTATTTTCCTATTTTGCTACCTTAAACATGCATATTTTCGTAGTTATAGAAATGTCGCCCTTTTCTTTAATATACCACTCTAAGTACCTTGTAAACTCTTTCTTCTTTTCCCCAATAAGTATGGAACTTCCTTGAATTGTTGAGGCTTTATATGAAACTACTGGTTCCGGATTATCTACTATTATTTTTCCTTCCAATATTTCTATATCAACCTTCTCAAAATATTTTCTAATAATCGGCTCCCCATTTTCTAATTCAAACCTAGCTGAATACCCGTTATTATCAATTCCTAGGCTTGAATCAAATTTTTCTGCAAGCTTATTTAATTCAGCCATGGTTTCGCAAGAATTAACCGTAATGTAAGCCCTGCCACCTGGAACTAAAATCCTTTTAATTTCAGATAGCGCTTTCTCTATATTGGGTGCAAAATAAATCATATGCCTAGCAATTACAATATCAAAGCTTCCATCTTTATAAGGAATATCTTCAACATTTATTTCTTCATACTTAAAGTTATGCTCTAAATCTTTTAATTTATCTTTTGTACTCTTTAGCATACCTTTTGAGAAATCAGATAATATAATATCTAAACTTTCATCTATATTTTCTTTATTCTTATACCACAGTTTCCCTGTTCCACATCCAACCTCTAAGACTTTTGCATTTTTTCTAAAGTTAATTTGATCAAAGCACCACTTGTCAAAATCCACCTTATTGATATTATAGCTGTGAAGATCATTTCTAATATTGAGATTCTTATCGCTTTTATATTGCTCTCTAACCACACTTTCAATATTAGTTATCTTTATAATATCAATTAAGTTATTGGCGTCTAAAAAGCCATTTTTCTTTGCTGTATTTTTAGCTTTATTAAAAACAGCTATAACTGCATCAATGTGCTTCTTTTTCTCTTCTAAGGCTTTTTTCTGAATGCTTATCATATTTTCTAGATTTTCTCCGCTTTCATGTAAAATATGACCTATTTCACTAAGCGATAACCCAATAAATTTTAAGGTTGTAATCTGTTGAAGTTTTAAGAAGTCATCTTCACAGTAAATCCTATATCCTGCATCAGTTTTCTGTGATGGTTTAAGAAGTCCAATTTTATCATAATGAAGTAATGTTTTTACCGTTACTCCAGATCTCTTAGCAAATTCACCAATCTTCAAAATTATCCCTCCTCTGTAGGCATGCAAACGAAAATAGTAGTTCAAATATACTAGCATATTGATTTTCTACTTTTTGAATAATATATCTCAAATTTATTGTAATCCCCTACCTCAGGATAGAGTCAACAATCTTTTAACTCTTAACTTAAAATAACGCCTACAAATTATTAGTAAATAATAAATTGTAGGCATCTATTTTTCTTATAGTAATTTTTTAATAACTTTTACTGTTTCTTCAGCTATATATGCTGCATCTTCAAGTGATAAGGTAGTATATACTGGAAGTGTGATTTCATTTTCATATTGTGCATAAGCATTTGGATAGTTTTTAATATCATATCCAAGATTTTTATAAAGTGTCATCATTGGTAATGGTTTATAGTGAACATTAGTCGCTATTCCCATTTCAGCTAATTTTTGAATTGCTGCGTTTCTCTTTTCTTCATTAAAGCCTTTAACTCTATACAGATATAAGTGATATGATGTTTCAGTTCCATTATCATCCTTTGTAACTGGAATTATTGAAAAATCTTCTTTACCTAGGATATCTGAATATGTCTTAAAAATTTGTCTTCTCTTCTCAAGCATCCCTTCATATCTCTTAAGCTGAACCAGACCAATTGCAGCTCCTATATCTGTTAAATTACACTTAAGTCCATCATTTATAATATCATATTCCCAAGCACCAGCTTTAAGTTTGCTTAATGCATCTTTTGATTGACCATGCATAGCAGTAAATCTCATATATTTAAGTAAATCATCATGACCACCAAAATGGTTGTCATTGAAAGTAACAGCTCCACCTTCTCCTGTAGTTAAGTTTTTAACTGCATGGAATGAGAATGAATGAAAATCTGCCTGAGATCCAACTGGTTCTCCTTTATATTTAGCTCCAAACGAATGGGCTGAATCACAGATTATCATGATATCTTCACGATTCATATCTTTAAGTACCTTTTTTAAAGCATCATAATCAAATGGGTAACCAGCTATATCAACTGGAATAATAGCTCTTGTCTTAGCTGTAATCTTTTCAGCTACCTTATCTATATCTAACATAAATGTATCTTTCTTGACATCTACATATATAGGCTTAATACCTCTATGGATTGCAGCACTTGAAGTTGCAGTATAAGTATATGGAGTTGTTATTACTTCGTCTCCTTCTTTAAAATCAAAAACCTTAAGTACTAACTCCTCTGCTGCTGTTGCACTATTTAATGCTAATGCTTCATTAACTTTTAAATAATTTTGAATTCCCTCTTCAAATTCTGCAAGCTTTGGTCCTGATGTAATCCAGCCTGATCTAAGCACATCAGCTACTGCTTCTATTTCTTCTTCTGTTATATCTGGTGGTGAAAATGGTATTTTTTTCATATAATTCATCCTCTCTTAGTTAAACAAAAATTTTAAAGTTCCATTGGAGTATTTTTGTAATTACACAAAAACCTAATAATTAAACTCCCATTAATTACATTATAAACTCTACCCTTAGGTTAGAGTCAAGTTAAAATTACAATAAGGCACAATCAAAAGAATAACAAGTCCATCTGCCAGTCTATTTTCCATCATCCCGCGTCGGCAAAATACCATAATAGGCCCGCTATTATGGCACTTCGCCTCCTTGCCTGATGAAAAATATTCTTGTCAGTTTTGGACTTGTTATTTTTTTCATGTGCCTAATAAACCACCTTTCTCTAGTATGTTTTCTAAAAAACTATTTTTTCTACTAGAAAATTGCGGTTTTTATTTATTCATAATTACTCATTTTTATCACAAATCAACAATTACAGGTAATATCATAGGCTTTCTCTTCATCTTTGTATATACAAAATTATCTACTTCCCTCCGTATACTATTTTTAATTTCTGCCCATTGAGTTATATTTTTTTCTAAACACTTTTCTACAACGTTAGTTACTATTCCTCTAACTTCTTCAATTAACTCTTCAGAATTTCTAACATATACAAAGCCTCTCGAAACTATGTCTGGTCCTGATATTATTAGTTTATTTCTTCTATCTATGGCTACAACCACTGTTATTATTCCATTTTCAGCTAAGTTTTTCCTATCCCTAAGCACCATATTTCCGACATCTCCCACTCCCATTCCATCTACAAGTACTCTTCCAAATGGTGCTTTACCTGTCACTTCTCCTTTATTTTTATTTAACTCAAAAACATCTCCATTTTCTAAGATAAATGTATTCTTTTTATCAATCCCCATGCTTTGTGCTATTTTAATATGTGTAATTAAATGCTTATATTCACCATGAACTGGTATAAAAAATTTAGGCTTCAATAAAGCTTGAATTAATCTTAATTCTTGCTCACAAGCATGACCTGAAACATGTATATCTTCTATTGATTTATAAATAACATTAGCACCTTTCTCTATCAAGTCATTTACCACATTTGATACGGCTTTTTCATTTCCTGGTATTGGAGTTGCTGAAATGATAACCATATCTCCTTCTTGTATCTGTATATGTCTATGTGTCGACGCTGCTATTCTTGTAAGTGCAGCCATTGATTCACCTTGACTTCCTGTTGTAACAATAGTCACCTTATCATCTGGATAGTTTTTTAACTCATCAAGGCTTATTATCATGCCTTCTGGAATAACCAAATACCCAAGGGAAATTGCTACATCTGATATATTTTCCATACCTCTGCCGCTAAAGGCTATTTTTCTATCATGCTTCATTGCACAATCAGCAATTTGCTGTAATCTATGAATATTTGATGCAAATGTTGATACTATTATCCTGCCTGTTGCTTTACCAAAAAGGTTTTGGAATGTTTCACCCACAGTTTTTTCTGACATTGTATACCCTTTATGAAGAGCATTCGTGCTATCAGCCATTAGAAGAAGTACTCCTCTCTTACCTAATTGTGCATATCTTTGTAAATCCATTACTTTTTCATCAATTGGTGTAAAATCAACCTTGAAATCCCCACTATGAACAACAACACCTACTGGTGTATGTAATGCAATAGAGCAGCTATCAGGTATACTATGATTATTCCTAATATATTCAATTTTAAACTGCTCCAATTTTATTAATTCGCCTGGTTCTACCATGTTTAACGTACAATCACTAAGCATAGTATGCTCTTTTAATTTCACCTCAATTAATCCAAGTGAAATTTTTGTTCCATATACAGGAATATTAATCTGCTTTAATACATAGGGTAATCCGCCTATATGGTCCTCATGTCCATGGGTAATGAAAATCCCCTTTACTTTATCTTTATTCTTTATTAAATATGTAACATCAGGAATCACAATATCAATTCCATAAAGATCTTCATCCGGAAATGCTAATCCACAATCTATAACAATTATTTCATCCTTATATTCAAAAGCTGTCATGTTTTTTCCAATCTCACCAAGGCCACCTAATGGGATTATTTTTAATGGATCTACCTTTTTCTTCACTTTTTTATTTTTATTCTTTTTATAATCTTCATTACTATCCATTTTATCGCCCCTTAATATTTATTATATTTTTGATCATACCTTAAATTAAGTATTTGCAAATAACTTTAAATATATAAGTATTAGTTAATATAAAAAAATATATTATTCAGTAAAAAATTTTAATGCACAATTTACAATTAAGGATTAACTTATGTAGTTTTCACCACATAAATTAATTCTTAATCATACATTGTGCATTATGTTAAAAATATATAAATACTAATTGATATATCGCGTATTATGTTAATCTACATATAAATATTATCGATAATATATTTCTTTTAATTTCTCTACTATTTCCCTCTCACAACTTGATATCTGCCTTATGCCATATCCAAGAAGTAATGGTGAGCTAGTGAACCTAGGCATAACTTTACATATAATCTTTCCTTTAATGTGATAAAAGAATATATTAAAGCTATCGCATTTTACAAAATAATTATTTAAAAGGTAGTGAACTATCTTCTTCAAATTAAGTGATAACTCATTCAATGCATATAAATCATCTTCTATTATTATGTTAAACTCCGTAAAACCATTAAATGGTTTATGAGATAAATTTACAAGGCAATTATCACTTCTATGAACTTCTATTCCCTCGAAATAGTCATCTTTTATTCTTGATTTGTAATCTATATCTTTTATACCCACAATCTGCATATGAGGATGTTTTAAACTTCCACCTGATCTTGGTCCATGATTTTTATAAAATATAACAGATTTATATTCTCCACTCTCTTCTATTTTTAGCCAATGCGTAACACTAAATCTAATTAACTCTTCCATGTATTCCTCAGAATACTTTCCCATGTCAGTGTCACAGCTATAAGTTTCTATAATTACTAATTGATATGTATCTTTTATCGTTGGATACTTATTCTTAAGCAACATAAATGGTCCTTTTTCATCAATAATTCCAGTAAGTTTGTCTCTATTACAAAATGGACATTCTTTTATATTTATTTTTTGAAATTCATTAGGCTTATCTTTATTTATATCATTTAAAAATACTAAATATTTATCCTCTTCCATTTACATCACCAAAACCTTCCATTAAAGCATATTAACAAAAATAACAAGTCAAAATACAATTTGTATATTTTTATATACCAGCATCATAACAGGCTATTATATAAATCTACCTACTAATATATTATACCAAACATGCTAGCATACTAACTTGTTATTTATTTGAATATGCCTCTAATCATTTTTTTATCAATACATGTGCACACTTTGAAGGAACTGTTATATTATTACCTTCTATAGAATAAATTTCGTCCACTCCAGCTTTTTCTTTATTTACAAGAACACTCCATCCACATTCCTTCAAATCTATAAATACTTCCTCATCATTTGGATTGAATATTACTACTATAGTATTACATAAATTATTTCCATTGTTATCTTGTATCTTATATGCAACAACATCAGATTTATAAAAATCTTCTCCATACTCTAAGAATGTTAAATTTTCTCTAATTTCTGCACTTGAATTCATTCTAAAAGCTTTATATCTTTTTCTTAATTTTATTAATCCTTTATAGTAATTAACAATTTCTCTATATTCAAAGACTCTATTCCACTCTAAACTGTTTACTTTGTCAGGAGCATTATAACTATCATGATTAAAAGTATCATCCGCATTTTTCTTTGTTCTTAAAAATTCTTCACCTGCCTGAAAAAATGGTATTCCCTGCGAAGTTAAAATTATAGCTGCTGCTAGCTTATTCATATTTTTACGCTTCTGAGTAGATGAACTTCCATTAGTCAAATATAACTTATCCCATAATGTATAGTTATCATGTGCCGAAATATAATTTATACATTGATAAGGTTCATTAGCCCACGCAGAATGTGAGTATATAACCTTATTATAGTCAATTTCTTTTTGAAAAGTAGCTCCAACTATACAAAATTTGATACTTTCTTCGAGTCCTGTTTTTCCATTCACATATCCGCTCTCATTTATATTAAATACATGACCCTTAACAGAATCCCTTGTATCATCGCTAAATGCTGCAATCTGCATTTTATCAAATTTGATTATATTTTGCTTCACAGCTGAATCTTCCACGCTAAGTGGTGTCCAACCACCAGTCCAGCCTTCTCCATACATTAATATTGATGGATCAATTTTATCTAACTCTTCTCTAATTCTCCTCATGGTTTCAATATCATGAAGTCCCATCAAATCAAATCTAAATCCGTCAATATGATATTCCTTGGCCCAATAGATTACTGAATCTATGATAAGTTTTCTAACCATATACCGTTCTGATGCCAATTCATTTCCACATCCTGAACCATTTGAAAAATTTCCATTTAAATCTTGTCTATAATAATATCCCGGTACTGCTAAATTTAAATTAGACTCATAACTTTTATAGGTATGATTATAAACCATATCCATTACCACTCTAAGTCCTGCTTTATGAATACTTTGTACCATTTCCTTAAATTCTCTGATCCTTACTTCGCCACGAAAAGGATTTGTAGAATAAGAACCTTCAGGTGCGAAATAATTTTTTGGATCGTATCCCCAATTGTATTGTGGCACATCTGCTTTACTTTCGTCAACAGTTTCATAATCAAAAGAAGGAAGTAAATGAATATGAGTTATTCCGAGTTCTTTCAAATAATCAATTCCAGTTTTTATATCACTACCTGGAATAGTGGTTCCACTCTCACAAAATGCTACAAATTTTCCTTTCTTATCAATTCTAATTCCTGAATTTTCATTGATTGAAAAATCTCGTACATGAACTTCATATATTACTGATGCTGCAGCAGTGCTTAATTCTAATCTTTCATCTTTATCAAAACCTATAGGATCAGTTTCTCTAAGATCTACTACCATTCCCCTATTTCCATTCACCCCTAAAGCTTTAGCATAAGGATCGATTACCTCTCTCTCTCTTCCACTGTTCGCGACTAAATAATTATAAAATTCTCCTTTTAAGTCTCTCTTAATTTCAATCTCCCAAATACCTTGTGAACCTCTATTCATATTCAATACTTCTTCCGGTGGATTCATATAATTGTTTTCATCTTTACCGAACAAAGCTAAACGCACGTTATTTGCATTAGGCGCCCATAATATAAACCTTACGCTATCTTTAGTATATTCTACGCCTAATTTGCCAGCATAATTATTATAATCATTATCTAATAAATTCATTCTATATATTACTCCTCTGATATTCATGTTAAACCTTTAATTTTAACCAATTAGAATCTAAACTCTTTATTTTCCTCTACTTTATATTTTAATTCTGTTATTATTTTTGATGAAAATGCTGGAACTTTTACTTTAATTTTTCCGTCCTCAATTATGGTTTCTTTTTCATCTAACAGATCAAATCCTTTTATAAGCTGCACCTCAAATTCTAAATAGCTTTCTTTATCACTTAAATTTAAAATCACATATACTTCATCACTTTTACTTAATCTTTTGAATGCAAATTGCTCGTTTTTAACAAGAATTTGTTCATATTCGCCAAATTTTATAGCTTCACTCTCAATTCTAATTTTCCCAAGCTTCTTTATTAATTTAAATAATTTTTCATTTTTATCATATATTTTTTCAATATCTAATTCTGGTCTTAATGGTAAATCAGTTCCTTTTTCCTTAAACCCTTTAATACCATATTCACTTCCATAATATATACTTGGTACTCCGGGCATTGTATATAAAAGCGTATAGGCATTATATATATATTCAGGAATTTTTAAAATGCTAGCTAACCTATTTACATCATGATTATCAACAAAATTATATAGACATAAATTTTTATATAATCCAGTTTTTCCAAACAATCTATTTAATGAATATGCAATTTCAAAATAATTTTTATCATTATGACTTGAATAATTTCCCTTATAA
>JAEZKY010000231.1 GCA_023435985.1 Bacillota bacterium
GTATTTGATTATATCTTCATCATTTTTTAATTCCACATTAAACATCTCAGCAAGCTCATGATGGTTTGGTTTAATTAAAAATGGCTTATATTTCAATACATTTAACAATAAATCCTTAGTTGCATCAACTATAAATTCGACTTCTTTATCTAATAAACTACTCATGATGTCTTCATAAATATCATCAGGAACGCTATTAGGTATACTTCCTGATAATATTAAATAATCACTTTTACCTAAATTTGAAAGCTTATCATATAATGCTTCTAAATCCTGCTTAGTAATTTGTGGCCCAGAACCATTTATTTCTGTTTCACCATCACTTTTGAGTTTTACGTTAATTCTAGAAAAACCATTTCTTAATTTTATAAAATCACAATTTACACCATGATTTTTAACTTTTCTTAATATCTCATCACCAGTGAATCCTGCAATATATCCAAGGGCTGTATTTTCAATTCCTAGATTTTTAAGAACTATAGATACATTTATTCCTTTGCCGCCTGCATAAATCTTTTCTTCTTCAGTTCTATTTAAAAAATCAACCTTAAATGAATCGACCTTAACAATGTAATCTAAAGAAGGATTAAGAGTTATTGTATTAATCAATCTTCATCACCTCTATCACTTTAGTATCATAATTAATGCTATTATCACTTATTTTAGTTGTAATAAGTGTTGAGTCTTTTATTGCTCCAAAAGTTATAAAGCTAACCTTTTCCAATTTAGATTCATCTGCTAAAACAAATGATTCCTTGCACAATTTCATTGCTTGAGCCTTAACCATCGCTTCATTTACATCTGGTGTTGTATACCCACTTAAGTTACTTACACCATTTACGCCAAAGAAACCTTTTGAGAAATTATATTTCTTCAAATCTTCAACTACACTACTTCCAACAATTGCTTCAGTAATAGCCTTCACTTCTCCACCTACAATGAAAGTTTTATATCCTCTTTCTAAAAGTTTTTTAGCATGAACAATTCCATTCGTTACAACCGTTAAGTCACTAGCTTCAATAAAATCAATAATCAACTCTGTAGTTGTACCTGCATCTAAATAAATCATATCACCTTCTTCGATTAGAGAAGCAGCGTATTTTGCTATTTCATATTTTTCATCTACATTTAAAGATTGTCTTATATTAACCTTGTAGTCATGCTTAGATGTACTTTCTCCAATTGCTATTGCACCACCATGAATTTTTTTCAAAAGACCTTCTCCATCAAGAGCATTCAAATCTCTTCTAATTGTAGATTCTGATGCATCCAGTAATTTAACTAAATCTGTTACGGATACTATTCCTTTTATTTTTAATTCTTGAAGAATGATATTAAACCTTTCCTCTGTAAACATTGTCATCGCTCCTCTATAATCATAATAACTCATCTCTTTTAAAAAATCAATCATTTTCTTTCAAAATAAATCAAAATATTTCACTTTTATTATTCTACATAACATTTTATGATTTTTTTTGGATATTTATTGTTTGTTTTGATTATTATAAATCATATAATTCCTTTAAAACCATTTCTAGTAAAACTCCTTCTTTAGTTGGATAATCATACTTACTACTTTCCTCTATACATCTCTCTACAAATTCGCATGATTTTTTTACAGCCTTCCATAAATCTATCCCCTTTAGTATCATTCCAATCAGTACAGCTGCAAATATGTCGCCAGTTCCAGGATAAGATCTTTCAAATCTATCTCGAATTAATACTTCGATTGAATCATCTTTTCCATTATAAATAGAAGTCCCGATTTTATCCTTATCTTTTACAGGAACACTGGTAATAACGACATTTTCACAGCCTAACTTATGCAACTTTCTAGAAATCATTAGCACTTCTTCTTCACTTACAGTATCCTTTATTATCTCTTCTCCTGATAAGAAACAAGCTTCTGTAAAATTAGGAGTGATTATCTTTGAATACTTTATTAAATCCTTTAGCTTTTCAGAATAGTCATTCTTAAAATTACTATAATATTTTCCGTTGTCTGCAAAAATCGGATCAAATATAATTAATGAATTATCTTCCTCTCCCATAGATTTTAGCAAATTCAGTGTTTCATCTGCATTATCAATACTGCCTAAATAACCAATAAATATTCCTTGAAAATTCATATTTATTTTACTATAATGCTTGAAGGCTTTACCAATATACTCTTCTAATTTTACTATAGCTGGTACTCCAAAACCGCCTGTGTGCGTTGTTAGTATCATGGTCGGTATAGGACAGACTTCTACTCCTAACGTAGATAAAACAGGAATTATATTAGTTAAAGCAGCTTTTCCAATACCACACATATCATGTATTGCTGCCACTCTTTTTATTGGCTTCTTCATATATATCCTCCTTGTATAATCTAGCTTTTTTGCTCAAATCAATCATATTCATTCAAATACGTTCATAAAATTTATTAAAATACATTTTACTCACTAAAATATTATAAACTTATTGCTTTAATCAATCAAATAATTCCAAAGACAGTTATATTTTTAGAAACAACTTTCATTTAAGTAACTATTACTATTTATATTTAAATTTATTTCAAAAAACAAAGGCTGCAAAATTGTTTTATGATTTTGCAGCCTTTATCATCTATGGATTAATTTTAACGGAATCTAAATTATTGATTAATTATCTTTAAATCCTCGCCAACAGTGATAGTTTTATCTTCTATCCGCTGACCATTTATATATACATTTTTAAAGGTAAGATTTTTAATATTCTGCAGCATTGCTTCACCTCTAACACCATTTAAAACAGTATCTTCTAACACTATATTTTCAATTGGTGCATCTTTAAATCCCTTTAAATATAAGGAATTTCTTGCATCAATACTCCCACCTTCAACTGTTTTAATATTAGATAAGATTATGTTTCTTAATATAGGTTTATGCTTTCCATTAGCTCCTTCTTCATAAAAGAAATCAGCATGAACAACTGCGAGTTTAGATTTATTTATAGTGCTATTCTTAATATATATATTTTCTAACTTTCCGCCTCTTTCAGCATTTGTCTTAAATCTTATTGGGTAATCTAATTCCTTGCTGTCAAAATAATTATCATGAGCGAAAATATCGTTAACTCCACCTGAGATTTCGCTGCCTATGGTTATTCCACCATGTCCATCTTTAAATTCATTATTTCGTATAATAACTCTTTGCGTTGGAATTCCGATATTTCTCCCCTCATTATTTCTCCCTGATTTTATTGCTATACAATCATCACCAGTTAAGAAGTAGCAATTTTCGATTATCATATCTGTACAGGACTCTGGATCAACTCCATCATTATTATATAAGTTACTTTCTATTCTAATTCCGCTTACTTTTATGTTCTCACAAAGAACAGGATTTATCTCCCAAAAAGGTGAATTCGATATTGTTATATCTTTTATTAAAATATTTTT
>JAEZKY010000343.1 GCA_023435985.1 Bacillota bacterium
CTCTTCTTCCTATAGGTTCATTATGACAGATTGTTCTGAGTACGTTATACCTTTTCTCTAATGTATTTACAAGCTCAGGAACTATCCTTTTTTGTAATTCTAATATTTCCTGCAACTCAAACACCCCTTTGGTCACTACGTGTCCCATATCATTTCTTTATGTCCCACATATATTATTATAAAACACCTTTCTAAAATTTTAAAGTGTTTCTTAAAAATTTTTTTATAATTTTCAAAATAAACAAAAATAACCTAACATAATTAATTATTAGCAAACTTTTTTATAAATCTCTTCAATAATTCCGTATTTAGGCATTTTTATCAAAAAAATGCCTAAATCTTAAAATTAATTTCTAGCAAATCAAAACAGTCGATTATTTATATATTATAATCTTTTTCTCATAGAAGAAGCTTTAATACCTAGCTCCTCTCTATATTTTGCAACTGTTCTGCGGGAAATTTTCATATTTTTATCTGCTAACATAGAACTTATTATCTGATCCGAAAGCGGCTTGCTCCTATCTTCTTGATCTATTATTCTTTTAATTTCATTTTTTACTTGTACTGTTGCCATATCATCATTATTTGCTGACAAACCTGTTGCAAATAAATCTTTTATTTTTATCGTTCCATAGCTTGTTAATATATATTTATCTTTAATTGCTCTGCTTACAGTTGACTCATGAAGGTTGACTTTTTCCGAAACCTCTTTTAACGTCAAAGGTTTTATCTGCTGTCTCCCAAATATAAAGAAATCTTTCTGTTTATCAATCAAACATTCCAGCACTTTATATAATGTACTTTTTCTTTGTTCTATTGATTTAATTAAAAATATTGCTTGATTAATTTTTTCCTTAACGTAAGTATTTACCTCTGAGTCTTTATTATTTTGCAATGCATCTTTATATGTTCTATTTATCATAAGCTTTGGTAAAGCACTTTCATTCATTATTATAAAAAACTCATCATTTATATTTTTAATTTCAGCATCGGGAATTATATAATTCACTTCTTCTCCTGTATAAAATCCTCTTGATGGCTTAGGCTCTAATTTTTTAATTAAGTCTCCATATCTTTGAGCTTCTCTTGGTGATATATTAAGAGCTCTTCCAACTGCTTCATATTTATTCTCTGCAACACTTTCAAGGTGATTTAAAATAATTTTCTCCATTATATTATCCAGAATGTTCAATCTTAAACTCTGAATAAGCAGGCACTCTTTGATATTTCTAGCTCCTATTCCATAAGGTTCCAAAGATTGGACTATTTTTAGAGCTCTCTCTATCATTTCACTTGATATATTCAATTCCTGTGCAAGTTCTTCTACGGATATTTCTAGATATCCTTTATTATCCAATGATTCAACAATATACTTACATATATTTAACATATATTGGTCTATGTCTACCTCAACTAATTGTTCCTGCAAATATTCTTTTAAAGATGTCTTTTTTTCTATAAAATTTAATGGTGAAACCTCTTCCTTCGAATAATTTATCTCTAGTCTATCCTTATAATTATCTGAATACAATTCTTCAACTATTTTTTTATGATCATAACTATCTTCTATGCTCATTTTTTCAACATTTTGCACATCATCATATGAAGCTATTTCTTCATTTACTTCTAAGACTGGATTTTCTGAATATTCAATGTCAATATATTCTCTTAAATCATGAAGAGACATTTGTAATAATTTTATAGATTGTTGCATATTTTGCGTCAATATCAATCGTTGTTCCTGAGTCATCTTCATTCCATACTCTATATTCATAAATTTCCTCCTTACAAAAATTATGTCCGCGCTAATTAAACGTATTCATAAAAACTATTTTTGCTTTAGTACTAAATTTCATCTCTTTTTCTATAGTATACTCTGCCTTCTCCTGAGATTGCAAGTATAGTTAACATTATTCTACATATACAACGCTTGATTGCCAATCAAAGGTTATTTTTAATTAAAATAAAAACATGCCTTATATGCTATATTAACATTGATCTTAGCTAAATTATTTAGACTTTATTAAAACCAATGCAATAAAAAATAAAGGCATGTGTTTAATTATTTAGTTAGAAATGTTATTCCACAGCATCCTGGACCAGAATGAACACATACGACCGATCCAACTAAACATTCAATAAATCTTACATTATTGTTTTCCATATATTCTTTAAGTGCTTCTTTAACTTCAAGATTATTTACATCAATTAATATAACCGGAACATCGTCATCCAATTCTGCATTTTCAAGATCATTAATTATTTTTCTAATTGCCTTTTTGTTCCCTCTAATCTTATCTTTTACTGACATAATACCATCTTTTATTTCAAGTATCAGCTTTATTCCAAGCATTCCACCAACTATACCAGCAGTTTTGGAGATTCGCCCTCCTCTTACAAGGTACTCTAACGACTCAAAATAAACCGAAAGCTTTATATTATTTTTAATTACATTTAGCTCTTCTTCTAGTTTTACAATATCATATCCTTTTTCTCTAAGTTTAGCTGCTTTTAAGACTAATATTCCTAATGCTGCCGTAACATTTTGAGAATCAATTACAACTATATTATCACTTTCTAATGTTTCCTTCGCAATACATGCTGATTGATACGTTCCACTCATTACAGAAGACATATGAATTGATATAATTTTATATCCTTCCCCTAAGTACTTTTCATATATCTCAATGAACCTATTAGGGGTAACTTGTGCTGTTGTCGGAAGCACATTGTCTCTTTCTATTTTTTCAAACACTTCATTAGTACTTATTTCGACTCCATCTAGATAACTCTTTTCACCAAAGTTTATTAATAATGGTAAGACTTCTATCTCATACTTTTCATATATATCTTTGGATAAATCAGCAGTGCTATCTGTTATGATTTTTATCTTTTCCATATATCTTCATTCCTCTTCACTTATTTCATATTAGGAAATCCTATTTGTCTTAATGCTTCATAAGCTACAATAGCCACTGTATTGGATAAATTTAAACTTCTAGTACTTGATTTTATCATTGGAATTCTAAAACCTATATGCTTCTCATGCACCTCTTGAGGTACTCCGCTAGTTTCTCTTCCAAACATTATAAAATCTCCTTCTTTGAAGGAAATTTCATCAAAGTGAGTTTCTCCATGAGTAGTTGATAAATATATTTTTCTATCTCCATATTTATTCATGAAATCTTCATAGCTCTCATGAATTTCTATATCCAAATCCTTCCAATAATCTAATCCTGCTCTCTTAACTTGCTTTTCATTTATGTCAAATCCTAATGGCTTTATTAAATGCAGCTTGCTACCTGTAAGAACGCAAGTTCTAGCAATATTTCCTGTATTTTGAGGTATTTCTGGTTGATATAATACTATATTTAAATTCAAAATTCCACCTTCTCCTATTCAAGTGCAAAACAAATTAGTCTATTCTTCTATTTCAAAATTATACTATATGGTTCATAACAAGTCAAAAATATTCCCTACATAATTATGGAAATCCAATTAAACTCGTATACCTTGATATAACATTATCAAAAATTAATTTTATTATGGTGAATAGAATTCTATTATCAATATATTCACCATAATAAAATTAATTGACAATATATAATAAATTAACTGCTTTCTAAAACTTAAGTTAATCCTTTTTTATTTAGTGATATATTTTTTTACAAAACTATAGACATATGTTTTTAAATATGTTAATTTCATACAAAAAACATATGTCTATAACTTCTATGAAATTTCAAATTAAATCCACTACTATTCAGATGGAGATGTTGCTGCTGCTCCTACATTAACATCTGACTTCATTCCTCTTTTTACAATTACATCGACACTTGCATAAGTATCCGTCGATATGAGTTCCCTATTCACTTCTATCCCATTCTCATAAGTAACCTGATACGACCTTGTTTTATAACCAGTCATTCCACCTCCTTCATTTACTTCTTTACCTTCTGGTAAACTACTGTCAGGTACAACTTTAGTTTGCGGTGGTATAGTTTCAATGACTTCACTTACCATTTCATATGTCTTTCCATTTAGCGCACTTGGATCTCCGTACACATTATAAGTTAAAGCCTTACCTCTAGTAATTCCTTGAATGTAAATTGGAAAATCATACGTGTTTTTGAACTTATAATCTAAATATCCATAAGCAACTGTTGCATCAAGTCCAGGCTCTGTATAACCTACTGCCATTGAGTGATTTGTTCTTTCAATAGATCTCAAATTAGCTTTCATTACTGCCCTATAAAGAGTTGTTGATACTTGGCATATTCCTCCACCAATTCCTGGTTCAATTTTATTTCCTACAAATGTTCCTGCCTCTTGATACCCTCTTTCAGATGTTCTTTGCCCTACAGTTCCATTGAAACTAAAAACTTCTCCAGGCATAACTACAGTTCCATTTAATGCAGCGGTAGATATCTCTATATTTTTACATCTTCCTAGCGGTGATGTAGCATAACTTGTTGAGAAAGTTCCCATTAAGCCTTTTACTTTAGCTAAATCTTCTTTAGTTACTCTTGGTTTTGTTTTCTCTACCTCAACTGTAATACTAGTCTCTGAATTAATTTCACCATTAATACTTTCTCTTAATTTTTCATCCAATTCTTCCTCACTTACTGTTACTCCTTCTAGCTCTGGATTAACTGTTATACTGCTTCCATTAATGCTTAGTGTAGCATCCTTAGCTGTTTGAGCTACATCACTTTGTATCTTCTTTTCATATGTCTTAAGTTTTTCTTCGTCATAAGAAAAACTTAAAGGAATTTTATTTTTTGTATTATTACCTTTTATAGTTATAAATCTTTTTAAAATCCCTCCATCTTTTCCAACCCTATAAGCTTGTTCAAGGGTTTCCTCTATGTTATATTTAGGAGAAATATCTGAATAAATGAGTTCATATCGCTTGTCTCCTATTGCTATGAATACTTTTTTATTGGATATAACAGTTTCAAAAGTTTCAACAAGCTTATTCTTTGCCTCCTCTTTTGTCATGCCACCAAGGTCTACTCCTTGTACAGTTACTCCTGGATATATTTTATTCTCCCAAGCTTTAACAGTATTTTTCACTGATATAGAATATGCAGCTAACATGGCAGCTCCAGCTACTAAAAATGCTATAATTACCATAACTATTTTTATTGATGTATTAACTACCCTTTTGGAAGATTTTATTTTCTTATTTTCAATTTTCCTCACTCATTATTCTCCTTTCCAGGAAGTCGCTCTCACATACTATTTATTATAGTGATTAAGTACGTTATTGATCATAATTTACATTAATATTAATTTGTAATTAATATTGCCTTATATCATACTCCATCTTTTATATGCTAGATACACATATATAAGCTTGAAATATGATATGAATCTTTTTTATAAATTTACCTTTGCTCGTGCTTTTGATGTTTCTCCATCATAATCAAATGCCTCAATAGCTACTTCAACAGGTGCATTTTTTTGTACATTTATTTTATTTGCAGGTATTACATAACTTGTAGCATTTTCATCAACAGTTCCAACCCACTCTCTATTTACAAATAGATTATAGCCAAGCAAATCTACATCACTATTTTTATTCCATGAAACATTTATGTTTCCACTTTGAAATCTTGCCTGCATTCCTGTAACAACTCGAGGCTGAGTTAATAAATCTACACTATTAGGACCCCAATTTGCGTCTACAGGATTTCCAACTCCTTGAACAGTTTGACTTTCACTGTATTGCCATATTCTCCATCTAGTCCACCCTCCAACATTAGGTGGAAATTTAGGATTAATAGGAATACTTGTATACATTGCAATCCATAGCGGCATATTCTTTAAAGGATAGCCACGGCCAGGAACATTAAAATTATTATAAAGCTCTATAAAGTTTGTTCCTGTATAAATCATAAGTCTTCTTCTAGTACTTCTTTCAAATCTTTTTCTAAATCTGTCAATCCAATCAATTAACGTTTTTGTACTTATCGACTTATCTAATGGTGCCTCAACATCTATTACAGGAAATAAATCTCCATAATCTTTATTTCCAAATCCCTGCTGCAATGTATTTATAAAGTCATCACATTGCCTATCTGCATCTGTTAAATCATAAGATGGTAGTGAAAAATGATATGCACCAACTGGAATCCCATAATTTCTGGCATTTTTTACGTAATCAACAAATTTTCTATCAGCTCTAAAGATTCCAGTGGCTGATCCTGAAGCTCTCAGATATAAAAAATCTATTTGGCTTGCTAAAACATCAAATTGGACAGTTGTAGTATATTCATTTATGTCTATCCCAAAACGACTATTAGGATTTTTATCTTGCATATTTCCTCCAAAATATAAAATACTTCATTAATATAAATATTAATTTTACTAAAAAAAAGTACCTATAATTAATAATTAATTATAGGTTTAATTGCACATAAAAACTTATATTATCTCCTATTGATTGAGCCCATATCTTTCCTTCATGTAATTCCACTATATTCTTAGAAATTGCAAGCCCAAGACCTGATCCACCTGTATTGCTATTTCTTGATTCATCCAATCTATAAAATCGATCAAATAACTTATCCGTTTTTTCTTTTGTAAGATGATCTCCTTTATTTCTAAACACCACAATTGCAGTATTATCATGTTCATATAGACCGACAAGTATTTCTCCAGGCTTATACGAATATTTTATAGCATTAGTAATTAAATTTTCAAACACCCGAAGCATTTTCATTGTATCTATTAAGACAAATATCTTATCTGATTCGAATTTTTTATATATAGTCAAATTATTTTCCTCAACTAATGGTGTTAGCTCCTCAATTAATTGTGATAAAAACTCTGCTAGATTAACTTTAGTCTTTGTTAAGGTAACTCCATTATTATTTAATTTAGTATAATCAAATAAATCTTCTATTAATAATTTTAATCTTTCTGCCTTACTAAAAGCTATGTTTAAATACTCTTTCATCTCATCTTCATCTTTATATCTCCCTTGAATTACAAGCCCCATATATCCCATTACAGAAGTTAATGGTGTTCGTAAATCATGAGAGACATTGGTTATTAAATCAGCTTTGGTTTTTTCTGCATCACGTTCAGCATTAATTTTTTCTCCAATTTCCTTTGCCATAAGATTTATATTGTATGCTATGTTTTTAATCTCATCTGTACCTTTTTCTTCTATTCTATAATTTAAATTTCCGCTTGCTATTATTTTAAGACCAATTGCAATTTCATCTAAATACTTCATTTTCTTATTTGTTATAATAACAAAAGATACTATAAATACAATAACTGCTAAAATTAATGCCAAAGATGAATTTGATGTATTAAATGTGGTATATGTTATATTAGCTTCTGGAATTTTAGAATATATTAAATACCTTCTTTCACCATTAATCTTTAGTGGCATTATGTAAGTCTTTTCTTGTACCTCTCCGTTTTTCTCGTAATTAACATTCGTCATTGCACCTTGTAATGCACTATATATATCTATATTCTCTTCAACTACATTTTTAGTTTTGTATAATATTTTTCCATCTAAATCAGTTATATAGCTTTTATCTCCACTATCAACATTATTTAAAATATCATTAATTTTATCTTCTGAAGTTGAGTTCTTTTCTGATTCTAACTGCTTAGCTAAATTATTGGCATTTCTTTCTATAGAATCATAATCATATGTTATCTTAGGTTCTGTGTATTGCTTTGATAACATATTATTTGTGAAACTATAAAAAATAAACGCTATAAAAAAACATACTCCTATTACTGCCATAAGTTCAAATCTAATATTTTTTTCAATTTTTTCTTTTATTATGCTTAATATTTTTTCAATTTGCCCTATTATTTTTAAATTATGTTTATTGTGTATGTTTATGAATTTTCTAGCTTTATTACTTTTCAATCTTATAACCTACCCCCCAAACAGTTTTTATAAATCTAGGGTTCCTCGGATCTTCCTCTATCTTTTCTCTTATCTTTCTTATATGAACCATGACAGTATTATCTGATGTCATAAATTCCTGATTCCAAACGCTTTCATAAATATTTTCTATTGAGAATACTTTTCCGCGACTTTTCGCAAACAATGATAGAATATCAAATTCAGTAGGTGTAAGTTTTATCATGTTATCTCCAAAAGACACCTCATGAGTTTCCAGGTTCATAATAAGTTCATCTATTTGTATTATATTTTCATCATTCTCTGCTGACATTACCTTATTACCAAATTTATAAAATCTCCTAAGCTGAGATTTTACCCTTGCAACAAGCTCTAGCGGGTTAAATGGTTTGGTTAAATAATCATCAGCGCCCATATTAAGTCCTAATATCTTGTCAATATCTTCACTTTTGGCAGATAACATTATTATAGGCATTTCCTTCATTTCTCTAATTTTTAAACAAGCTTCTATTCCATTTAAATTTGGCATCATAACATCTAAAATTATTAAATCTACGTCATTCTCCTGAAGTAAATTAATAGCCTGAACTCCATCACATGCCTTTATAGTGTTGTATCCATCACTTTTAAGATATATATCAACTAAATCTCTAATTTCCTTTTCATCATCAACAATTAAAATAGTTCCCTTTTCCAACAGCTTCATCTCCTATTTTAAAATTCTATATTTAAATCATATTCTAATTTTATTTTAACTTAAAGACCTTAAGAAAATTATCAATAGTTCTTAATATTTTCTAAAATATATTTTCATATAGCAATAAAGAATACCTCGTAAGATATTCTTTATTGCTATATTATATTATTCTTGTGAAAGTTCTTCCCACTTTTCATAAAGACTTTCAATTGTTTCTTGAAAAACTTTAATTTCTTTATTGACCCTTTCACTTTCAGCTGGATTAGAATAAATTTCTTCCTTGCAAAGCTCTTCTTGTAATTTCTCTAGCGCTTCTTCATTAGAAGTTATACTTGCTTCTATCGACCTAATTTCATTTTGTTTAGCTTTTTCTTCTTTCTCTAAAGCCTTTTTCTTTTTCTTTTCTTCATTTAATTGAGTTTTTGTTTTTCCTGAAGCCAAGCTCTCATAAGCTTCAAATCTTTGAGGATTTTTCTTTTTTTCAGTATAGTAACTATAATTTCCTAGATATTCATTAACTCCACTCTCTTCTAATTCTAATATTCTATGAATTACCTTATTCAAAAAATATCTATCATGTGAAATTACAATTAATGTACCATCATAACTTAAAATCGATTCTTCTAAAGCTTCTCTTGATGGAATATCTAGATGATTTGTCGGCTCATCTAAAAGAAGAAGATTAGATTTAGATAGCATTAGTTTTAAAAGATTTATTCTGCATCTTTCTCCACCGCTTAATTTATTTATCTCTTTAAATACATCATCACCTCTAAAAAGAAATGATCCTAAAAATCCTCTAATTTCACTTGTTGTAAGTTCCGGAAAATCATCCCATACTTCGCTTAATACAGTATTATCAATATTAAGGTTTGACTGTTCCTGATCATAATATCCAACATTCACATTAGCACCTAACACTTTGATTCCAGAATCACTCTCAATTTTATCCATTATAATCTTAAAGAGAGTAGTTTTACCACGTCCATTTTCCCCAATTAATGCAATCTTCTCTCCTCTTTTTAAATCAAATGATAAATTTGAAAATAATTTTTTATCACCAAAGCTTTTAGCTAAATTCTCAATATGAAGTACATCATACCCGCTCTTAACAGATGCCTCAAATTTAATTTTTGATGCTGATTTTTCCTTATCTGGAGCATCTATAAGTTCCATTTTATCAAGTGCTTTTTCTCTGCTTTCGGCAGCTTTTATACTTTTTTCTCTATTAAACGACCTGAACTTTTCTATTATTGCTTCCTGCCTTTTAATTTCTGCCTGCTGCAGATTATACGCCTTTAGTTTAGCATCATAATCTTTTTTCATTAACTCTAATGCTTTAGTATATGATGCACTATAACAATTCACATGGCCATTTATAACTTGGAAGGTTGCCGTTGTGACAGAGTCTAGGAAAAATCTATCATGTGAAATTACTATTACAGTCCCTTTATAAGTTTTTAAATATTCTTCAAGCCATTCTATCGCCTCTAAATCCAGATGATTTGTGGGTTCATCAAGTAACAATATGTCCGGATTTAAAAGGAGTAATTTACAGAGAGCAACCCTAGTCTTTTGCCCTCCGCTTAAGTTTAAAATTAACTTTCCAAAATCTTCTTCATTAAATCCAAGACCTTTTATTACACGCGATATCTCACCTTTATAAGTATATCCGCCTCTATTTTCATAAAGATCTTGTGCTACTCCATAGTCCTTAATAATTTTTTCATGGTAAGAAGCATTTTTTTCATCATATGGTTCATTCATTTTTAATTCTAAATCTTCAATCTTCTTCTCTAATCTTTGAAGATCTTCAAAAACAAGTAACATTTCATCATAAATTGTATTATTTGAATCCAATGCTAAATGTTGCGCAAGATATCCTAGTGACTTATTTTTATCTACAAAAACCTCACCATCATCTTGAGACAGCTCTTTTGATAGTATCTTAAATAAAGTTGTTTTTCCTTCACCATTTGAACCTATTATTCCAACCTTATCCCCTTCATTAATAGAAAAGGTTACATCCTTTAATATAGTATCTATTCCATAACTTTTACTTATATTTTTACAACTTAAAACAATCATTTTTCATCCTCCAGTAGCTTAGCTGAAAATCAAAAACATTATCGCTCCGTTAGATTTTCTTTACTAATTATACTATTTTATATTTCTTATAGCAATTTAGACCTTTGTAGATAACAAACAACTTTGGTGCTAGAGTTATGTGGTAACTTACTGAAATCATAAATATTTTTTAGAAATTCCCAAATTAACTTCATCACCAATTTAAAGTTTGGATTATTTTTTAATTTATTCTATAATAGTAGAGATAAACGCTTATAAACTTGACTTATATATAGAATAATTATTTATTTTTAGGTTATTGAATAAACGGAATTTGTAAAAAATATATGAATATTTTAAAACAGAAGTAGCTAAGGTTTTTCCACCATTGGAAAATATTTATACAATCATTAGAAATTGTATTCCTTAAGAGTTTTTCAGAAGAAGGAACCAATTATTCCTTGAGCATATGTTAAGTCACTGGATGGAGAAGATATGGAAAATGTTATTCATAGAATAATGTTCTGATTAACGAGTTGCCAATATAGTTCTGCAGGAATCCTTTAAAAGAACATTAAGTTTTATTTTGAGTTAAATCAAGTTACTATTGATTCTGATGTGATTTTTGAAGATGAAAGGAGATGCTAAGAATGAAAAATGAACAAGAAAAAATTCCAAAGGGTAATGAAGTATTGATGGATAATTCTGAGGTTATGAAGGGCAAATTACATAGATTTATTCTTATAGGAACGATGTTATATACAATTTTAGTATTGTATTTCATGTTCTTTGGGTTTAGCCGACTAGATCAAAGAATCAATTATAATCAGTATACATTTATGCTTATGCCTGAAGGGATTCCACTAAGGTTTCCGGAACTAACGATGTCATGGTTATACGATTTTGGAAACATTGCTGCTTTTATCCCTTTTGGAATAGTAATTCCATTATTGTATCGTATACGTTTTAGAAAGTTTATAGCATTGTTCATATTAGTGATTTCTTTTTTAGAGGTATTACAATCCGTTACCTTTATGGGTACATTTGACACTATGGATATTATATCTAATACATTAGGTACAATCATGGGATTTGTAGGATATAGAGTAGGATTTTCTTCTAAGATTACCTTAAAAAAACTTGTTGCTTCTGCAGTATCTATTCTTATGCTGATCATTGGGGTTATGGTGGTTTCTGAAACAATTGATTATGGTGTACATGTGAATGAAAGAATAGGACCTGTTCAAGCATTAAATGAAGCGAATACAACTATGCCAATAACTAGTAGTTTTTCAACTTTTAAAGTGGAAGACGAGGCAGTGCAGCCTAAATTTAATCTGTTTGGAAGCAGTGATGGAATAAGTAAAGAGTATTTATTTAATTTAGGCAAGAAAAATCTATGGCTCTATGCCAATTACGGTATTCCCGACGGAGAAGAATATAAGGGTTCCGTTACGATTATGATTAATGGGGAAGAGTTTGCTCAGTTCACTGATCAAGACAAAGATAGCCATATGATGAAATTAAAGACGTTTTTTGATTCGGAAATAAAAGACGTTAAAATTATAGTTACGAGAAATGCTAAGGTATGGGATGTTAGCATCGCAGAAATAAAGCATTGGTGGGAGTAACTACGATAACGAAGAAATAATGGTTTGAAATTGTCTCAAATCTAGAATTTAAAAGGAATAAAATCTAGAAAATATCCTTTGAATCTATGCTTCTAAGAATATTTTCTTAAGCAATTATTTGTAAGTATTAGTTATTCAACAACCTATATTTTATTTAAGCTTTTTTGTGTATATATACTAGAAATTACATAATTCTAAATTTAAAGTTGAATATCTATTATAGAAACATTACTTGGAGGCAAAATATGGCTGTAAAAAATGGTAACAGTAGCTTTACCGAAAGAAAAAAACAATTAAAAGAAAAAGAATTACTTTTAGCAGCATATAATCTATTTTTAGAAAAAAACTTTGAAAAAACATCTATTGATGATATTGCTAAAAATGCTGGGGTTGCAAAAGGAACCTTTTATTTATATTTTAATGATAAACATGATATTTTAAATAAACTTATTCTTCAAAAAAGCAATGAAAT
>JAEZKY010000002.1 GCA_023435985.1 Bacillota bacterium
GCATAGCGGAGCCTATTTCTGTCATATTTCTATTCATATCCCATTTTATATAACTGATATTAACAGAACTTAAAATATTAGATAAGGCTTCAATAATGTAATTACATACATCTTCTCTGGAAAGATCTAATACTAGCTGATTTCTTCCTTGAGTACGATATCTTCTAGGAACATGCAAACACCAATCAGGATGAGTTCTATATAAATCACTATCTGGTGATACCATTTCAGGCTCAAACCATAAGCCAAATTGTAAATTTAAATTATTTATACGGTGAGCTAAGTCATTCAAGCCATTAGGAAGCTTATTTTTATCAACGATCCAATCTCCAAGTGAGCAATTAGAATTATTTCTTTTTCCAAACCATCCATCATCAAGAACTAAAAGTTCAATACCTAAATCTTTTGCAATTTTTCCAAGGTTCTCGATTTTTTCTGCATTAAAGTCAAAATAAGTTGCTTCCCAATTATTAATTAGGATAGGTCTGCTTTTATCTCTATAAACACCTCTGCACAGTCTTTTTCTATATAGTCTATGATAAGTTCTTGACATTTCTCCTAAACCATTTGAGGAATATACCATTACAACTTCAGGTGTTTGAAAGCTTTCGGATGGCTTTAGAAGCCAAGAAAAATCAAATGGATTTATACCTAGGGAAACCCTAGTTGTTTTATATTGATCGACTTCTGCTTGTGCAAGGAAACTGCCACTATATACTAGATTAAATCCATATACTTCTCCGCATTCTTCAGTGGCATCTTTACTTAGTAATGCAATGAATGGATTTTGATTATGGCTGCTTGAGCCGCGCCTACTCTCTATTGACTGAGTACCAGCTAATAGAGGAGTTTTTTCAATGTGCCTTTCTCTTGCCCATGCACCATGAAGATGTAAAAAATCATAATTAGAATTATTAAAATCAATGTTCATACTTAAAGCCCTTAGCAGTTTTAAATCTTGATTACCGCAATTTAAAAATTTTGAATTTCTAGTTATAACATCAAAATTTTCATAAGCGGTATAGGATAAAATTACTTTTAAGCCAATTAAGGAATCAGATAAGGTTATTTCTAATGTCTGAGCTTCATCATCACTTTCAACATAAGTTGCTGGAAGGCCTTCTAATTTTGCTTTCCCATCAGCTATTTTATGAGATTCATATCTAAGATCAGTTATGGTTGAACCATTTTCAAGCTGAATTGAAAAGACTGGCGTACGGAAATCACTTGTTCCATAGGAAGGATATTCAAGTGGAAGTGTGTCAAGTGAGAGCACACAATTATTAGGATTAGGATTTGGAGAAAAGGAACATCTTTCTTTAAGGGCTAGTAGATTATTAGAATTAAAATTCCTTAATTTTCTTCCAAAATAAACATGTGCGAGATATCCTTCGTCATGAATTTGCAGTATATAGCTGGTATTTTTAGCTGTTAAGTGAAATGTTTTTGTATTGTTATCAAAAATAATACTCATATTATCCTCCAAAGTAATAAAATTTATTATTTAGATTTTCTTATACATTTATCAACTTTATATTAATGATATAGGAGACTTTTTATTGTTAAAACTAGTCCACTTATTATAAGTAAAGCAATAACAGATTTCTTAACAGTTTCTTCTTTCATATTTGAATCAACTTTAACGCCTATAAGCATCCCTAAAAAAACTGCAGGGGAGAGAAATAGAGCTAAAAGAAATACTTCTTTGTTTAATATATCCGTAAACCAATACAAGAAAAATCTAAATATATTATCTACTAAGAAAACGCAACAGATATTTGCACGAAATTGATTTTTGTTATCTGTGGTTCGACTAATATATGCAACTAAAAGGGCACCAATACCATAAAGACCAGCTAGAATGCCTGAAGTTACTCCTATAATAGCAAGAAAAATAGGATTATTTTTGTCGCCTTTATTTTTTATTGAGTCTCTTGTTAACATTTCAAAAGCCATACAAATTATTATTATGCCAAATATTGACTTCAATAGCCAGTCATCACCTAATTTTAATAAAAACATGCCTGGAATAATACCGCATAGAAGCATAAGAGATAAAGGAATAACTATCTTAAGCGATATATTTTTCCGTTCTCTCCAAACTATATAAATATTTGTTGGAACACCTAAAATAAGATCTATAGGTGTAGTTAGTTTATTAGATATTACAAATGAAAATAATGATCCCATAACAAGTGTATTTCCAAATCCAGTTATGCCTTTTATGAAATAAGCTATCAAGGCTGAAATAAAAAGAAATAAATTTTGCACTTATGTACCCCCAAAAATAAAATTTAATATATTGGAAATTAGAATTTTATAATTAGAAATGTACAATAGATAATTTAGAGAGAAGCCTAAAAATAAGATTTCTAAAAAGCCAATAGCTTTTCTTTCCTTATTATGAATTGTACATTATAAATTGTTAATTGATGCTTGAAATTATAAAACTATATTCTAAATATTTGCTAGAATCTATACAAAATTCGGGTAAGACTGGTGCTCCCCAGCTGTCATCTCCACCAACACCCATTTGCTTTCCTATAATATTTACATTTGTAAAGTTAATAGGAGGTAAATCTTCCATATGAAGAGCATTTTCAAGTTCCATATAGTTATAAGGTAAAACACTAAATTCAAATGGTAATTTTTCACAAGAAAATTTAATTCCTTCACCTTTTTCATTTTTAACAGTTAACCATCTAGTACCAATTCTGTTACCACATTCTTGTGGAACTAAGTATTTAGATAAGTTTTCAAGTGGTGTACTCGAGTAAATTCCTAGTTTTGCACCTTCAGCGCGGTCAATGTAGTTTTCATCTGGTCCCATTCCATACCATGAGAATGAATTAAATTCTGATAAAAATCTAAAGTTCATTCCGAGTACTGGGAGCATAGGGAGTCCTTCTACGCCGTTATAAGCTATATTTACTTTAATTGAATTATCAGATGTAACTTCATAATTTATCTTAACATTTGTAGTTGGTATTGCTGGAAGTTCATAAGTATAGTGTAGTATAACTTTATCAGCTTGTTCTTCCATTGAAAAATCAACATATTTTTGGCAAATTGAAGCACTAAGCCATCCTGCACATTTAAACTCATGTTTGTTTCCTCTGTCATTATCAGTTGTTGCTCTCCAATAATATGTTTTTGGTGTTCTTGTAATGAATTCTTTTCCGCTATATCTTAAAGAAACAATTCCACCTTCCTGTTTTGAGAAAATTACTTTAAAGTCTTTGCCATGAACACCAATGTTAACATCACCATGAACTACTTTTAAAGTAGGAGTAGAGGTAACTTTAATGGCCTCTTTTCTTTCATAAATCTTTTGTCCGAAAGCTATCTCGTGGCCTTTAGCGGCCCATAGGGTATCTTCTGCTAATATTAATGAAACAGTAAATACAAGTTCTTCTGAGCATTTGTAATCTCCAAATGGTAGTCCTAAATATTTTTCTTCACCAGCTGAAACAGAAGCTTTTGTAATACCATCTTTTATAAGTACGCCTTCTTTTTCAACTTTATAATATAAATCAAATTTATCAGCATTTATAAACAAGTTATTATTTTTAATAGTAACTCCGTTTTTATCAGGGAATAATTTTATATTTTGATATAAATATTTTACTTCTTGAGATTTAGGAGATGCTTCTCTGTTAGCATAGATTAAACCGTTCCCTGAGAAATTATAATCTGATGGTCTATCAGTAAAATCTCCACCGTAAGATAAAGTTTCTTTACCGTTTGGTAATTTTCTATAAAGAGCTTGATCGCCATAGTCCCAAATAAATCCACCTTGATACATTAAGTATTTGTCCTCAAGTTCTGTGTATTTTATCATTCCGCCAGTAGAGTTACCCATAGAGTGCATATATTCACAGCTAATATACGGTTTTTGAGGATTGTTGTTAAGATATTCCTTAATTTCAACAGCTTTTGCATACATTCTGCTTTCCATATCACTGGTTTTATCAAAATCTCTGTTTCGAGTCACACCTTCATAATGAACTAGTCGGGAAGGATCTGCTCTTCTAAAATATTCAGACATTTGGAATATATCTTCGCCTGCGTAAGATTCATTACCACATGACCAAATAAGTACAGAAGGATGATTTTTATCTCTTTCAAGCATTGAAGCAGCACGATCCAAGATAGTAGCTTGCCATTCTGGTAAATTTCCTGGCACATTCCATGATGGATCACATTGCCCCATTTTTTGCCATGAACCATGACTTTCTAAATTTGTTTCATCTATTAAATAAATACCATATTCATCACATAATTTATACCATAAGCTTTGGTTAGGGTAGTGAGAAGTCCTAACAGCATTAATATTATGTTGTTTTATAAATTTAATGTCCCAAAGCATGTCCTCTTTTGTAATAGAGCGACCACGGCGTGCACTAAATTCATGTCTATTAACACCTTTGAAGACTATTCTTTTTCCATTAAGATACATAACTTTATCTTTCATTTCAAAATGTCTAAAGCCAACTTTTTGCTTAATAACTTCAACTAAAGAGTTATCCGATTTCTCAACAATTATATAAAGTTCATATAAATTTGGTTCTTCAGCACTCCATAGCTTAACATTTTCAACATCAAGCGAGAAGGTTAGCTCTTTGTTAAAAGGAATATCATTAGCTTCAACAATTTTATTTCCAGTAGCATCTTCAAGATATGCTTTTATTTTTGTATTTTCATTTCCAACCATTTTAAGAGCTGCATTAAGCTTTGCATTAGTAAAATCTGCTGATAGATCTGTCTTAACAAAGATATCACTTATATGAGTTTCTGGTATTGCATATAAGTAAACATCTCTAAAGATTCCAGAAAATCTCCAGAAATCCTGATCTTCAATCCAGCTTGCGCTACTTCTTTTATAAACTTCTACAGCAAGTTTATTTTCACCGTCTTTTAAATAGCGGGTAATATCGAATTCTGATGGTGTAAAAGTATCTTCACTATAGCCTACAAAATCACCATTAACCCAGACATAAAAAGCAGTTTCAACACCTTGAAATGAAATAAAAGTCTGCTTATTTTTAAGATCTTCTTGAATATTAAAAAAAGTTACATAACTTCCTACAGGATTATAAGTTTTTGAAATATGAGGTGGTCTTAATTCATCATGACCTTCCCATGGATACATGGTATTAATATATTGGCATTTGTCATAACCTTGAAGTTGAATATGTCCAGGTACTTCGATATAGTCAAAGCCACTAGTGTCAAAGTTTTCCTTATAAAAATCCTTGATTCTTAATGAAGGATTTTCACTGTATGAAAATCTCCATCTACCATTTAAATTTTGTTTAAGAGGCATGTCATCATTTAGTTTTAAGTGATCAATTTTCTCATAAAACCAGTGATCTGAATGCGCATCTATTCTGTTTACTCTAAAAATTTGTGGATCTTCTAGCCACTCCAAAGATGGTTGAGTATAGTTCATATAAGTACCTCGCTTTCAAAATTTATTCTATGAGCAGATATTATGAATTCCAACTTTTGGAATTATTTTTGTATTACAAGTCTTAAGGGTAGGCTTGTAAGTAATTTTTATAATCGTTTTCAATTTTATTTTATAAAGCCTTTAGTAAAAAGTCAATTTGTTTTTAGTAAAACTTTAGTAAAAATAATTAGAGGATTTCTTCAATTGAAAAGAATTATTTTATAATATATAATAAAATATAACTATGTAAACATTATCAGAAAATATATTGGAGGTGAAAGTTATTGCGAGAATATTGCAAAATTTTAATTGTTGATGATGAATTCATCATGCGTCAGGGAATTAAACATATGATAGACTGGGAAAAGGAAGGCTTTACGGTTATTGGAGAAGCTTCAAGCTGTCAAGAAGCTTTGAATATAATTGAAAATGATATGCCTCATATTATAATTTCAGATATTGTAATGCCTCAAATAGATGGTATTGAATTTACTAAAATTGTTCAGGGAAAATATCCTCAAATACAAGTTTTTATTTTAAGCAGCTATAGTGATTTTGAATATGTACGGTCTTCATTTCAAAACGGAGTAGTTGATTATATATTAAAACCATCACTAAATCCTGCTGAATTTCTTGAAGTTTTAAGGCGGGCAGCAAAAAAAATATCAAATGTGGACTTGCCATCTAAAAGTTCGATTAATATTAATCATCTATTAAATAGATTAATCCTTGGATATGATATAAATGCTGATCTTGATTCTTTAAATAAGTTATTTCTTCATCCGTGCTTCTGTCTTTTTGGTATTAATACAAAGAAAATATGTCCTGATTATGAAAGGCGTCAACAGTTGATTAAAAGTTTTATTGCAGAAATTAATGGGGAGGAGTTTAAAGAAGCAATAACACAAATTGTTGATATTGAAAGTGATATTATTCTTGTAATTCTTAATTTTAAAGAAGTAAGTTACCAGAACTTGATGAATAAATTATCTAAAATCTCCGAAAAAATCTCTCTTAATTTTAATGAAGCCTTTTTTATTTTAAGCAAAGAATTCAATTCTATATTAGATCTAAAAGATATATATGAAAATGATTTTTTAACATTAACTCAACAATATTTCTATAATAGAAATATTCATTTACTCAATTCAAAAGAATTTCAAAAAATTTCTTCGATAGATAAATTTAATTTTAAGAGATTTTCAGAGCTGATCTCAATATTACAAGTTTCGAAAGCCTTTGAAATGCTGACAGAGTATATTTATAAAGCTATTAATAATAAGTCTTTGATGGAATTCGAATTAAAAGCTTTAATACAAAACTGTTTTTACAATTTGATTTCTACTTTAGAATATTTAAATAGTGATGAGATTTCAGCAAATTCTCTTAAACGGGAATGTTTTAATAAAATAGATAATGCAAGGTATGCAGAAGATTTAATAATATCTTACGATTTAATATTAAATTCCTTTAAGGAAATTATAGATAACCATCAAGGCAAAATTAATTCGCACATGATTAATAAAATAGTCCAATATATTTATGAACATTATAATGAACCACTTACATTGTCTTATGTTTCAAAACTATTTAATTTTAATTATTATTACTTATCATCATATTTTAGCTCACATAATGAGGAAGGTTTTAGTGAATTTTTAAATAAAATAAGAATACGAAAAGCCTGTGAATTTTTAAATCAAGATATTCCTATTGCTGATATTAGTAGTATGGTAGGATATTCTGATCAAAGTTATTTTAGCAAGGTTTTTAAGAAGTTTATCGGGCTCACTCCAAGTAGTTTTAGAAAAAATAAAACAAAAGAATTAGATTAAGTAAGAAAAAAATATCCATAATAGTTTTAAATCTATTACTTTATTTTGCATACTTTAGGCTAAGAGGTGAACATAAGTTATGTCAAAGTTTTTAAAATATCTTCAATCCACCACATTATTTTTTAGAGTTGCTTCAGTTGTGCTTATAAGTGTAATTTTAGTATCCATTTCAATTGGGATGTTGACGATTAAAATTTCAAAAGATATACTTGTTGACACATTTAGTAGATCTGATTATAAGGTTTTGACTCAAATTGCTAATAATTATGGTGTATTGAATGATAAAATAATTAATATTATGAATGGAATTAATAACATTCCAGATTTTCAAAGATATTTTACAATGACAGAAGAGGAAATGGGCCCTCAACTAACCTTTAAAACTCTTTATAACATGAAAAATAATTTAGTAAATAGAGTTGTTCCTGAAAAAGATTTTGCTAATATTTCTGTGATAACTATTGGAATTAATGGTAATGTGTTTACAACTAATAGAGATCATCTTGAAGTAGAATCTTCGGAGATATTAAATAGTGATATTACAAAAAAAGCACTAGCAAATAAGAATGTGGTATCATATCAATATTTAGATCGTGGGTTCACAAATTTAACAAAGTACTCTAGCGCTCTTGTAACAATAAAAGTTTTATGTGATAAGCTTACAAAAGAACCTTATGGTTTTGTTTATGTTCTCATTAGTGAAGATACATTGAAACAATACTATGAGCATTTTGTTGGAAATGGCAATAACATTGAAATTATAGCTAATGACGGTACTATTGTTTCTTCTAATTTAACAGCTAAAATAGGAACTAAAGATATAAATCTGTATGATATTTCTAAAAAAAATTTAGATAATAATCTTGAATTTACCAGTACAAAAATTAACTATTCTGATTCAATAATATTAACTCAATATTTATCAACATACAATTTTAATATAGTTGGAACTATCGACAAAAATATTGTTTTGGATGAAATATATGATTCAAAAGAAATTATGGCGTCTAGCATAATGATTGCACTTATATTTATTATTATTACTTTCTTTATAATACGAACAACAACTAAACCAATTTCTACACTTGCCAAAACTATGCCTAAAATAATTTATGGTAATTTTAATAACCATATTCCTATAGCAGGAAGTCATGAAGTTCAAGAATTATCAGCTGCATTTAATTATATGCTGGATGGATTGAATAGTTATGTTAAAAAGCAGATGGAAATGGAAAGAAGTAAGAGAAAGGCAGAAATTCATGCATTACAGATGCAAATTAATCCTCATTTTATATATAATACATTATCTTCGATAAAGTGGCTTATGTGGCAAGGGAATATAGAAAAATCTACTGGAACAATAGATGCTTTTATTTCTCTGTTACAAAACACAATCAGCAATAAAAATGAAATGATATTGATAGAGCAGGAAATAGAAAATTTAAAAAATTATGTTTTGATAAATCATATTCGTTACGGTGATAATATCAATGTTAATTTTTTTATAATGCCAAATTGTGAAGGTTATATTGTCCCTAAGTTATTATTTCAACCATTGATTGAAAATGCTTTTTTTCATGGTTTTGCAGATAAGGATAATGGTTCAATACATGTATTTGTAAATGAACAAGATGGAACTTTAATTTGCGAAATCATAGATAATGGAGTTGGAATAGGAAGTAAAGAATTAAAATCCTTATTTAAAAAAACTTCTAAAAAGCATGAGCATTTTACTAGCATTGGAATCAATAATGTTAATGATAGGATTAAACTCATATATGGAGAAGAATATGGGATCACAATAACAAGTGAGTTAGGTAAAGGAACTACTGTGAAGGTAACAATTCCAGCTCAAAAAGAATTTAATGAGAATGATGGAAGTGATAGCGAATAAGTACAATAATGAATATTGATTAGTACAATACAAAATAGTCAGTTAAATTGATTTGTTATTTTGATATGTCTAAATTAAAGGAATTGAAATATAATAAAATTTATATATTTCAATTCCTTTAATAATTTTCATTTATTTAAGCTATGAAAATAATATTAAAAAAGTACAAAAATATAAAAAAATAACAAGTAACATAATTTTAAATTATAAAATTATAACAAAATGCTGTTAATTTTATCATAACGTTTACAAAAGGCGAAATGCTATAATGTAACCATAAACAGGGAAATTACTCATGAACAGATTAAATTTTCAAGGGGGAAAAGTTTATGAAACTAAAAAAGATTATGGCAGTGGTCATAGCAGGTATGATGGCATTTAGTTTAATGGCATGTGGTTCATCAACATCAGGAGGAAACTCATCATCAAGTAAAGGAAAAGATGACAAAACAATTACAGTTTGGACTTGGGATGATACCTTTAATGTTCCAGCAGTAAATGCAGCCAAGGATAGATATTTAAAAGATCATCCAGATGTAACAATTAATGTAGTAAGTATGGCTCAAGATGATATAGTACAAAAGTTAAATACATCTCTTTCTTCAGGAACCTATGATGGATTACCTAATGTTGTATCAATAGAAGATTATAGAATTCAAAATTATTTACAATCTTATCCAGGTGAAATTAAAGATTTAAGTGATAAAGTAGATAAATCAAAATTTGCAGATTTCAAATTAAATAGCATGATGCAGGGGAACAAGCTTTATGGAGTTCCATTTGATAGTGGGGTAGCAGCTTTGTTTTATAGAACAGACCTAATTGAACAGGCTGGATATACAAAAGAAGATATGCAAAATCTTACTTGGGAAAAGTATATTGAAATAGGTAAAGCTGTAAAAGCTAAAACTGGAAAAGCAATGCTTACAATTGATCCAAGTGATTTAAATCAACTTAGAATTATGATGCAGTCAGCTGGTTCTTGGTATGTAAAACCAGATGGCAAAACAGTAAATATTGATGGTAATGAAGCGTTAAAACAAGCTATTGTAATATACAAACAAATGGTTGATGCAGGTATTACAAAACAAGTTTCTGGATGGGATGCATTTGTAGCAGCTTTCCAAAAAGGTGATGTTGCATCTGTACCAAATGGATGCTGGATTTCTTCTTCAATTCAAAAAGCAGAAGATCAAAGTGGAAAATGGGCAGTAGCAGCTATTCCAAGATTGGGGGCAAATCAAAAGTCGGTAAATGCATCTAATAGTGGTGGTAGTAGTTGGTATGTACTAGATAAAGTAGGCAACTCAGATCTAGCAGCAGACTTTGTAACAAATACTTTTGCATCCGATAATGATTTAATGAATGAATTAGTACCTAAAATTGGTTTAGTAAGTACATTAAAATCAGCAAGTTCAAGTGAAAACTATAATAAACCTGTACCATTCTATGGTGACCAAGTAGTATTTAAGGATATGGCAAATTGGACTACTAAAGTCCCAGCAGTAAACTATGGTCTTTACACATATCAATTAGAAAGTGTTATGGCAGAAGGAATGCAGGCTATTGTTAATGGAGCAGATATAGATGAAACTCTTAAAAATACTCAGGCGCAGGCAGAAGCTGCTGTAAACAAATAACAGTAAAATAAAAAATAGAAGTTTGTAAAGACTATTTGTTAAAATTTAAATACATAATTTAGCAAATAGTCTTTAACAATCTTAAGGAGTTGAAAAGATGAAACGCAAAAATGGTGCAGGCCTTAATAGCAAAGAAAATCTATGGGGATGGATCTTCATATGGTTAGGTATAATTTTAATTGGATTATTTGTATTTTATCCGATGGTAGAATCTTTAATAATGTCTCTGCAATCAGGTAAAGGGAATAGCTTAAAATTTAGTGGTTTTAGCAATTATGTAAGAATGTTTTCGGATGCAACCCTTATTAAAGCACTTGGAAATACCTTGATTTATTTAATAGTTCAAGTTCCAATAATGATTATCTTAGCACTCATTATTGCCTCAGTGCTTAATGATAGAAGTTTAAAATTTAGTGGATTTTTTAGGACAGCAATTTTTTTACCTTGTGTAGCATCTCTGGTTGGATATTCAATTATTATTAAAAGTATATTCGCTTCAGACGGGATAGTTAATAAATTACTTATGGAAATTCATCTTATATCTGTACCAATAGAGTGGGTTACACATCCAATTTGGGCTAAAGTATTAATAATAATTGCAATAACTTGGAGATGGACAGGTTATAACATGATATTCTATTTATCAGGTTTGCAAAATATTGATCACTCAATTTATGAAGCAGCTGATATTGATGGTGCATCTTCATTTAAAAAATTTACAGCAATAACAATACCATTATTAAAACCTATAATTTTATTTACAACAATTACTTCAACAACTGGTACTTTACAGTTATTTGATGAAGTTATGAATATTACAAAAGGTGGACCAGCAAATGCAACAACTACAATTTCAAAATATATTTATGATTTATGCTTCACATATACACCAGACTTTGGATATGCAACAGCAGTAGCTTATCTTATTGTTGTTATAGTAGTAGTACTAGCTATAATCCAATTTAAAATAGGAGGCGACAAGATTGACTAGTAAGTTTAATAAGATATTCAAGTATTTATTTTTAAGTATAGTATCCTTTATTTCAATATTTCCGTTTTTTTGGATGATTATAAGTGCCACTAATAAATCAGTTGATGTAACACGAGGGAAGCTGCTTCCAGGAAGTAATTTTATGGAGAATTTGAGCAATCTTTTAAAGCCTGATTTAGGATTCGTTGGTTCATTAATTAATTCCGCAGAAATTGCAATCTTAACTACTATATGTGCACTTCTAATTTCATCTATAGCAGGTTATGGTTTTGAAATATTTAGGTCAAAAGCTAGAGATAGAGTATTTAACATTTTACTTTTATCAATGATGATTCCATTTTCTGCTTTAATGATTCCATTATTTAAGTTTTTTGCCAGCATAAAAAATTCACCATTAGGTTTTTTAGGACTAAACACAATATGGGCTGTAGTTCTACCAAGTTTTTGTACAGCGTTTTTAATTTTCTTTTTTAGACAAAACACAAAATCTTTTCCTAAGGATATTTTAGAAGCAGCAAGAATTGATGGATTAGGTGAAGTAGGAATTTTCTTTAAAATATTCTTTCCAACTATGAAAACAACTTATGCAGCAGCAGCAATCATTACATTTATGGGTGCATGGAATGCATATTTATGGCCTTTAATTGCACTACAGTCACCAAATAAGAAAACTGTTTTGCTTATAATTTCGAAATTAGCATCAAGTTATTCTCCTGATTATGGATTGATCATGATGGCTATAGTAATTACAACATTACCAACTGCATTTGTATTTTTTGTAATGCAAAAGCATTTTGTAGCAGGAATGACTGGATCAATAAAATAGTATTAAATTAGGTTTATTGTAAAAGCTTAAAATTACAGCTAAGCTTTTTAT
>JAEZKY010000015.1 GCA_023435985.1 Bacillota bacterium
AAAGTATTTTACAAAACATTGTTCAAAAATTTATTTTCAGATACCTTTGAACTGAAACTTTGGGATGGCAGCTCAGAAATTTATGGAGAAGGAGAAGTTCAATTTAAAATAAATTTTAATGAACCTATACCTAAAGCAGATATTATTAAGGACCCTTCTTTGGCTTTTGGTGAAGCTTATATGACCAATAAGATAGATATTGAAGGAAGTGTGCAAAAGGTTATTGAGTCTTTATATAACAATAAAGAAAGCTTTTTAAGAAATAGTGATAAATATTCAAGTTTGCTAAAGATAGCTACAAATAACATTAAAAACAGTAGAAAGAACATAGAATTTCATTATGATATTGGAAATGATTTTTACAAGTTATGGTTAGATGATACTATGACCTATTCTTGTGGCTACTTTAAGTCTAAAGATGATTCTTTAATTCAGGCACAAAAGAATAAAGTAGAACATATTCTTAAGAAGCTAAATTTAAAAGAAGGAGAAACTTTACTTGATATAGGCTGCGGTTGGGGTGAACTTATTACCTCAGCAGCAAAAAAATATAAAGTAAAGGCTATGGGAATAACTTTAAGCGCTGAACAATTAGAAAAAGTTAAAGAAAGAATAAAAAATGAAGGCTTAGAAGATCTAGTTGAAGTTCAACTTGTGGATTATAGGGAACTAAAAAATAGAACTTTCGATAAAGTAGTTAGTGTAGGAATGCTTGAACATGTTGGACAAGATCACCTTAAAGAGTATTTTGCAGCTGTAAATAATTTATTAAACGATAAGGGTGTATCTTTACTTCATTGTATAACATCAACAGAGATTGGTGGAAATAATACATGGATTAATAAATATATATTCCCAGGTGGATATATACCAGCAGTTAAAGAATTAGTTAACTGTATGTCCGATGTAGGATTTAGTTTAAATGATGCAGAAAATTTAAGACTTCATTATGGAAGAACTTTAGAGCATTGGGCAGAGAATTTTGAAAATGCATTGCCTGAAATAAGAAAAACCAAAGATGAAACTTTTATAAGAATGTGGAGACTATATTTAAATGCCTGTGCAGCATCTTTTAACAGTGGAAATATAAGCATTCATCAATTTTTATTTAATAAAGGCGTAAATAATGAATTACCATGGACTAGAGATTATATGTATAATTAATTGTAATAACACATATTCAATTCACCAGTGAAAAGAAGATGTATTTATATCAGAGTTATAAAGAAAATTGGATTATAACAATGAAAAGTGGTTATAAGGGCAAATAAATTAAAAACATCAACATCATAACTGTTCTTAATAGTTACGCAAACGAAGATATTTTAAATCATAAAATATCTTCGTTTGTTTATGTTATATCTTAAATTAGTTTAATAAGAGCTCTACATTTCAATTGTTGATTTTAATCCTGAAATCATAAAGGGAAGAACTTCTTTAACTAATAGAGAAGTATCTTTTAAAGTGTCTTTACTATGCCAGCGTTTAGTAGCACAATATATGCCGCTGCTAATCATAACGGTAAGTAATTCTAATTTATCTTCTTCATTCTTTGAAAAAGTTTTATTATTCATTAGCATACTTAGTATGATGTCTTGCAATTTAAGTTGAACTTTGATATCAATTAATACAGCTGCAGATTTGTACAATCTGGTATAGTTATTTCTTATAGATTGGTGATAATCACACATAATAAGGATTAAATCTCGTAAAGTTTCCTCGCTTAATTTTTGGGCAGAATTAATTCTGTTTGATACAATTGACATAAACCTATCAGATATAAAAGAATCTAATAAATCATATTTATCTTGAAAATGAGCATAAAAGGTGGAACGATTTACTGGTGCTTTCTTTGAGATATCCTTAACAGTTATATCTTCAAAGGATTTCTCCTTGGCCAGTGAAAGAAATGCATCTTGAATTAAACTATGAGTTTTACTTGTTTGCTTATCATTTTGTATAGATTTTGATATCATTTTTGTTCCTTTCTAAATTACCTTGTATTTATTTTTATTAAATTCATATCATAACTATATCTTTGTTAGTAACCAACACTATAGAATTTTTGTTGGTTGAACTATTAATTTTAGTACATTATAATCATAGCATGCACAAATCGCTTTAACAACACGTGTTTAATAAACAAACGATTATGCTTTTATTTATAATTTGTATGAATAAGGAGAAAGCAAAATGAGTGAATTAAAACATAGAATTATTGAAACAGACGGTATTAAAATGCATATAGCTGAACAGGGAGAAGGACCACTTGTATTATTGCTTCATGGGTTTCCTGAGATATGGTATTCGTGGAGAAATCAAATTCCTGTATTAGCTGAAGAAGGTTTCCATGTAGTAGCCCCAGATTTAAGAGGCTTTGGAGATACAGAGCAGCCAGAAGCTATTAATAAGTATACGCTGCTTCATTTAGTAGGTGATATAGTGGGATTATTAGATGCATTGAATGAAGAAAAGGCTGTAATAGTAGGAAATGACTGGGGGGCAACACTTGCATGGAATGCAGCATTATTAAGACCAGACAGATTCCGTGGAATTATTGCGTTAACAGTACCTATGATGCATCAACCGCCAATTCCTCCAACAACAGTTTTCCCACAGAATGAGAAAGAACTATTTTATACTCTCTATTTCCAAACCCCAGGTGTGGCAGAAAAGGAATTTGAGCAAGATACGCGCTTTACAGTGCATAATTTATTTTATTCAGCTTCTAGAGATGCAGGTCCACGCAAAGATAATGATGGAACTCCAAATCCATTTAACATGGTATCAAGAGAATACGGCTTACTTTCATCATTACCAACGCCTAGAACAACCTCTTGGCTTACAGAAAAGGATTTAGATGTTTATGCAGAGGCATTTGCCAAAACAGGCTTCCGTGGAGGATTAAATTATTATCGTAATTTAGATAGAAATGGAGAATTATTAAGTTGCTTTAATGGAGTAAAAGTAACAATTCCAGCTCTATTTATGATAGGGGATAGTGATGTTGGTTTAAGTATTCCAGGAATGGAGCAAATAATTTCTGGAATGAAAAATCTTGTTCCAAACCTTCGTGAAACTATATTTCTTAAAGATTGCGGGCATTGGGCACAGCAGGAAAAATCAGAAGAAGTAAATAAAGCGATAATTTCATTTCTTAAAGATCTTTAATTTATATATATTGAAATTTGCAATGTACAGTTTACAATTGTAAATTATGCATTGTAAATTGTTAGTCATAACATATATATTTCAGAAGAGTAAAATGATTTTTTATATCTTATAAATATGAAATTTATTGAGATGAAAATAAGCTGGAACATACCGGATATTATAAAAATAAGAAAAGCTTAGAGACATCATATCTAAGCTTTTCTTAAATAATATATTTATACTAAGCAACTTCTTGTATTAACTTTGAGGCAGCCGGTTTTACACTTGCATTATGTGTTTCAGCTTTAATTATTGAAGTTAAAATTATAGATACTAGACATAAGGCACCTACAATTATAAAGGTAGGTATAAACCCACCAGCTATTGCAGCGATAAATGAACCTGCAAGAGCTCCAAAGCCAAAGCCCTGATAGATAATTCCATAATTTTTTGTCTGGTTCTTTAAGCCGAAGAAATCACCTACAATAGTAGGGAATACTGTAATATTTCCGCCAAAGCAAAATGCAATTGAAGCAACGCAGGCGAAGAAAATGATGAAGTCTAAATGTACAAAACTTAAAACAAATACTGAAACAGTTGTTACAGCTAAGGTAAAGAGTATTACATTTAATCTTCCAAGCCTATCAGATAAGGCACCAAGGATGATTCTGCCGGCTGTATTAAAGATTGCTATCATAGCAACTGCATTTGCGGCTACAGCAGGTGTAAGACCAGCCAATTGAACACCTATATCTTTAACAATTCCTATTAAATAAAGACCACTCATACATGCTGTGAAGAATATTACGAATAGAAAATACGCTTCTTTAGTTTTTAACATTTCTTTTACTGAAAATTCTTTCTTATTTATGTTACCGTTAGATTGATTAGCTGATGTATCTATTACAGGGGCATCTTTTATTAATTGAGCACCAATAACAACTAGTATCATAATTATTATTCCCCAGTACAAAAATGCTTCCGAAACACCTACACTGCTGATTAAGCCGCCGTTAATATATTTAAATATTAAGCTTCCAGTACCATAAGCTCCAACTGAAATACCTGAGATAAGCCCTTTTTTCTCAGGAAACCATTTAATACAGTTTGAAAGTGAGGTGAGATATGCGATACCATCTGCAGCGCCAACTATTACACCAGCTGTTAAATATAACATAGATATTGAAGTAACTTTAGAGGTTAATATTAGTCCAGCACCTAGAACTAAACCTGAAATTGATATTAGCTTTCGAATTCCTAATTTATCTTGAAGTTTTCCTCCAGCTAAAGTAGAGAATGCTAAAGCAAAACTTGTTATAGAAAAGGTAACAGTTACCTCGCTTAACTGCCAGCCAAATTTATCTACTAAAGGTTGATTAAATAAACTCCAAGTATAAATTGTTCCAAGACCTAATTGTGCAATAATTGTACCTAAAACTATTAACCATCGATTTTCAGTTTTTTCTTTCATCGTTCATCGCTCCTTAATTATATACAAATATTTATTAAGGCATTTACAACATTCTTTAGTTCACTCTTTATGTTGCTTGCTTCCTTGACTTTATTATAAGTCTGTGAAATATAAACTTACGCTTTATTGAACGAAATGCATAAAAATCGACATGGGATACATTTATATATTCATAAGTTGTTTAAACTCTTTTATGTTACTCCTGCTTACAGGAATTTGGAAATCTATATCCTGAAGTTTTAAATTGTAAGTGTTATTAAACCAAGGTATGATTTCTCTGATTTTATTTACATTAACAATATAGGATCTATGGCATTTAAAGAAAGTATCCTTTGGAAGAGTTTCATAAAACTCAGCTATACCAAGGCTCACTGAATACTCATCATTTTTGGTAAAAACATGGGTTATTCTTTCTTCAGCAGCGCAATAATATATATCATTAATAGAGACTACTATTATTTTTTCATTTTTCCATAGATTTATCTTATTTGACAAGCTGCTCTTAGGAACAGTATTTTCTTTGTCATTATTGACAGCTTCTAGTTTTTTTAGCATAGCTACAATTCTAGACTCTGAATAAGGCTTTAATATATAATCAAAGGCTTCTATTTCAAAGGCCTCTGCAGCATGTTCCTTATAAGCTGTTATAAAGACTATGTAAGGTTTTTTAGAAAACTTACTTATACTTTTAGCAAGTAATACTCCATCTAACGATGGTATGTTTATATCCATGAATATAATATCAATCTCATTATTTTGAATAAATTTAAGCACATCTATTCCATCTTCAAATTCATCTACAATTTCTATTTTGCTGTAATTTTTAATAAAAAATTTAAGTTCTTCACGTGCTAAGAATTCATCTTCAACTATTATAGCTTTCATATACTCACCTTCTCTTATATTCTCTTTATATAAAATTCTATCCTAGTACCTTTTTCTAATCTTTTTATAATAAGCCCTTCTCCGTAAATTAGCTTAATCCTTAAATGTACGTTGTATAATCCTATTTTATTTTCAGGTACTGAATTAGTATAAACATTTTTAATTGCCTCTTCACTTATGCCTATGCCGCTATCAATTATAGAAATCTTAACTTTTTCTCCTTCTTCTTTTACGATAATTTGTACTGTTCCGAGTCCTTTATCCTTTAAGATACCGTGGATTATGGCATTTTCTACTAAAGGCTGTATTGTAAGACTTGGTATCTTAATATTAACATCATCTATATCATAAATTACATTTAATTTATTTCCAAATCTGGCCTTTTCTATTTCTATATAATCTTTTACCTGTTGTAATTCCTTTTTTATATCAATAAATTCGCTGTTTAATTCTAAATTATATCTTAAATAGCTAGCAAGGTTTATTATAAGTTCCCTTGCTTTATTTGGGTCTATTCGTATAAAGGAAGTTATGGCATTTAGAGCATTAAATAAAAAATGCGGATTTATCTGTCTTTGAAGAGCTTTTAGTTCTGCTTTATTAGCCATTTCTTTCATTTGTTCAACCTTTGATACCTCCATCAAAGTTGATATAATTTGAGAAAACCCTACTGCAAGAGTTTGAAGAGAATAAGTTATCCTGTTAGAACTTGCATAGTATATTTTCAAAGCGCCTACAACTTCATTTTTGACCTTAAGTGGGATTACAATTGCTGACTTTAGCATTGAACTTTTATCCTGAAAACCATTGTTTTTGATGACTATCTTATCATTGCTTATGGCTTCCTTAGTTGCTTCGGTTATTATCTCGTGTTCAATGTTATAATATTCTTTTCCAATCCCAATATAAGCTAAGATATTTTTTGTATCAGTTATTGATACGGCATCGGCTTTAATATCATCACGTATGATGGTACAGATTTTATTTAGAGAATCACTGTTTACATTTCTAAAATAAGGAAGAGTTTTATTAGCTATATCAAGTGCTAGTTTTGCCTGCTTGGCAGCTATTTTTTCTTTATCATCTTCTATACTTTGAATTAATTGGACAATAAAGCCCACAGAAACCTGCCCAAGGATCATTGGAAAGGCTATTTTAGATACTATATCCAATCCTAAGGAAAGGGGCTTGCTTAATAAGAGTATAAGGAGCATAGTTATGGTTTCAGAAAATACTCCAGCTATTATTCCAGCTATCCATCTATAGTTTCTTTGAATTTTTCTATTAATGTATCCAGCTATTATTCCGGCAGTTATACTGCTTATAAGACATGGTATTGAAGTTATTCCGCCAACATCCATCAGATATCTATGTATCCCAGATATTAATCCAGTTGTAATTCCAACTACTGGACCAAATATTATACCGCCAGATACTATGGCTATTGTTCTTACATTTACTAGAGAGCCTTCAACATTAACTCCAGTATAATTTGCCATTATAGCAAATAAAGAAAATACTGTGCATGCAACTATGTAGTCTTTTTTACTGTAATTTTCATTTCGGAATATTTCTCTAAAGCCTCTAAGCCTTGTTATGACAAATAAACACAGGAGGAGCAGTGCAACTCTATCCACAAATTGAGTTAATATATATTGAGCTAGAATGTTATATAGATAATTCAATTTGAATTCATCTCACTTCCTTGTTAAAGTAGGACAGCAGCAAGCGATTCTGCTGTTATTTGTATGCTTTTAATTATAACATTGCTTTAATAATAATCAAAAAATATACGCAAAAAAAGTTAATTGATCATGGGAAAGGAATATTGAATAATTTTTTCGGATCAGGTATTACATCTAATTAAAATAAATAAACTTCCAATAATCTACTTGGAATATTATAAAAAATTTAAAAATTATAGAAAAATTATAATAAAGGTAGAGATAGTGTATAAGAAATAGATAATTAAAAGTTTTATAATAGTAATTGGGAACAGAAGATAGTTCCACTTCATAAACGAATATTATTAAGAATAAGTATCTAGTTTACCCCATGGCTAGGTGCTTTTTTGTTATGGAAATTAATATTTAGTTTAATACTGGAAGCTATAAGAAGGTTCCTAAAAAACAAATGCTTATGGAAGTAAGCAAATTTAAGATTAATTATTTAGGAGGGAAATAAATGAGATGGATTGAGTAAAAAAGTATTTCACAAACTAATTGAAAGCAAGAGAGGAGGTAAAGAATATGCATTAATGAAGCAATGATAAGACATTATGTTTCTAATTAGGTGATAAAGATATAGAAGAGCAAAATCTTAAAAAAGTGAAATGGCAAGAGTGGGGAAAATATTTTTTAGTATAATGCAAGATATATCAATAGCACATTTTTAAATCAGCATAATGCAAAGCTTCAAAGATGTAAATGAATTTTCATTCTTTAAATAAATTGTGAACAAAAAGGAGTGATAAAATGAATGAATTGCTTGCATATATTTTAAGCAAAAAATATGCTCAAAGCATGGGCAGTGAAATGTTAAATTTTTCAGTGCCGAATATGTGCGCACATGCAAATTCAAATGGTATTTTAGAGAAATTGATTTTAGATGCAATTGGAAATTTATTGTTTAATGATAATGCGGATATTAATATACCCAATATAAATTATAACAAAGAGTTTACAATATCAGAATCAGATTGGGTTCAAGACTCTGTGGATAAAGAAAAGTACACATGGACAAAAACTCATAATCTTGGTACCAAAAATATTGAATGTGCAGCTTATAACAACTTAGACGAAGAAGTTACTGTTGGGGTAAAGGCTCCAAATATAAACACAATAATATTAACAAATACAAAACCTTTTAGCGGTAGAATTGTGATTAATTATTCTATTGAGAAGACTTCTAATGGAGGAGGATCTTCCACAAGTTCAAATGGAACTGTAAAAATGACAGCTGGCGATACTGATGGTAAATATTTAGCAGATTTAATAGATGGATTAACAATTAAAAACGTAAATGGACAGTTAGTAGCAACAACTTTAAATGGATTAACAGTTACAATAGCGGAACTAAATTCGCTACCTGATATTGCGGCAAGCATACAAGATAAATTAAATGCATTGACTGGAACAATATCATTAAAGGATGCTCATAAAGCTACTTACTCAGATTTAAATATAGCAACTGGAATGGAGCAAGGTGATGCATATATAGTTGATGCAGATGAAACAAAAGGTGGAGAACAAACATGGTATACGTATAGCGGAGGAAAATGGGTCTGTTTAGGTATGATAGGTGCAACAACTAGAGATTTCTTAGTTAATCCATTGAATGTTATAACAGAATCAAAAGGAATATATGAAGAATCACGTATAGATACATTAATTGCAAGAAAGTCAGATGTTCCCATTATACCTAATTTGAGTTTGTTAACTACGTATACTCAGACTAATGATGATTTAGAAGCTGCAGTAAATGAGAAGCACAGCCATGTAAATAAAGCATTATTAGATACTTATACCCAAACTGATGCTGATTTGGCGGATGCAGTAAGTAAGAAACACGATCATGCTAATAAAGCCGTAATTGATAACTTCTCAGAAGATAAAGATGGAAAGCCACTATATAAAGGAAATCAAATTGCAGGTGGCGGTAATGGTATAAGTGATTTAAGTAATTTTACCACTGCTGATTTAAAAGATACAACAGATTATAGATATGTAACTGATGCAGAAAAAGCTGACATCGAGAATTTGCCATCTATAATAGTAGCGCAAACTAATATAAATAACACATTATCTACTATTACGAATGAAATTTCACCTAGTGCATCAAGTTCTAATAAATTAATTACGGAGAGTGAAGTTGATACAAAGATAAATAATATTAAGTCTGTTACTATTGGTGACCTTATTGATGATAATAGTGTTAGCACAGATAAGACTTATAGTTCATCTAAGATAAGCACCATATTAGATGAGTATGCTTTAAAGAGTACGGTTTACACTAAAACAGAATCTAATGCTTTATATGCTAGTAAATTAAATGAGCATACTCACGCTAATATGCCTACACTAAATAAAATAAGTGAAGATTCCAATGGAAACATGTATTTTGACGGTAAGAAGCTTTCGCTAAGTATTAAGCCAAGCACATATCAGAATCATTGTGATAAACAAGACTATACCAATTCTACGCTGTTAGTTGATGTTAATTCAATATTTAATTCAAATAAATATAATGCAATCTTAAGCACAGAGCTTACTATACAAAATAATATAATAAGTGTAGATGAAAAAACTGATGCATTATCTGAAAATCAATTACATTTAGTTGTGATTGATAACTCAATAACAGTATTGGATGTATTGATTCCACCAGCAAGTGTCCAAAAATATTTGCTAGGAATATCACCAAATGTTCAAATAATGGTACAAGGTAAATTTAGTAGTAACTACTATTTAACAGCCTATTAATAAATTCAAAATAAAAAGGAGGAAATAAATAATGGCAAAGATTTTAGATTCATCAGCTATAAGTGGTAATATATCTAAAATGATAGAAACCCCAGATTACTTTTTCATAAATGGACAAGTATATGACAAAAATACATTATCCCCAGATCCCTTTGATTTTTGTCCTGTAACTTCAAGTCCATTAAATGAAATGTCTTTATACAAAACTGCATATGTTAATGGTCAATGGGAAAAACAAAAAACAACAAATGGCTATATGGCTGATTGTATAGACCCATCTACTTGTTATGTAGCAACTCAAGGAACATTTGGAGGTTCAACAGCTGCAATTTATAAATTAACTAAAAATGACAATGGAACTTGGACAAATATATCTTATGCAGATTGGGGTGGCAGTTATACTCCATTTATGGATATGATAAGTCAAGATAGCGATAAAATTTATTATACAATTCATAGGATGGCTGGTGGCAGCTATGCATATATTGGACAATTAAATAAAATTACAATGAAATCTGTTGCAGCAAACTTGGGAAATGTAGGAGTGATAAAAATACTTAAAGATACTGAGATGTATATTTATTTTACATGCAGTTCAATAAGTGGTGCAATTGTTAATGTTGGTAAATATGACAAAGTAGCTAACACTATAACATGGTTATTAGCTGACACATTGCCAGTTGGTAAAAACTATAATTTTGAAGCTTCAGATATGGATGATAATGGAGTGTTTTATTCTGTTAGAGATGGATTAGGCATGGGAATGAGTGACCATTTTGTAGGGATTAGAAAGTTTGTCCTAGATGCCTCAAAAGATACAGTGATTGTGTCTAATGTCACTTTAGATACGTCTTTATATCCAGCTGGAAAAATACCATTGATAACTGATGCAACTATGGGAGTAACTCATACATTATTAAGGTATACTGATACAAACACTGGAAAAAACTATATGACACACGTGGTTTATAATGGAGGGAATGCTGGTAACTATGTTAATGCAGCAGATTCAGCTTTGTATACCTATGAGATTTTAGATGATAGCAATTGGAAACTTGTATCATATACAAGCTTTAACCCTGTTATTTACAGAACATGCTTACCAGTCTTAAATAATCAGATAATAATGTTTGCTTATGAAAGCGGCTGTCATATGTATATGTGGGATTCTGGAACATCATCTTATAAGAAAGTATCATCCTTTGATTCTCCAATAGGTGCTGTAGGAATAGACAATAATAACAATATATATGTTCAATACGCTGATACAAGCATAGAAATGATTAGTAATGTTATGCCAGTTACAGTGTTTGCAGATTTTGAAGAGGATGTCTATGAATACAATGGGACAGATATAAGTACAAATGTAATAGCTTACGTCAAGAATTACCAAGAAAAATACTTGTCATCAAGTATACAAATTAATCTTTATGGCAATTGTAAATTTACAGATGATGGTGAAAGAGTTAAAACTGTCACTACCACTAATCTTGATAAACTAGTAATACCAGTAACAATTTATGATACTGGTAATTTAAGAGTTTCAGTAAAAATATTATAGTACAATAAATAAAAAATTCAATTAAGAAGAATAGTTATAAAAAATTATTAATAACAAAATAAATAATGGTGAATTAGAGGAGGTAATTAAATATTACTTCTTTTTATTATGTTAAATTTAAGGAGGAATAAATTATGGCAAAAATATTAGATTCTAATGCAATTACAGGAAGTGTACAAAAGGTTGTGGAAACACCAGCTGGATATATTATCAATGGGCATTATTACGATAAGGTACAGATGATCCCTAAACCACTTAAACTATTTCCAACCCTAGGGGATACAACTGACTTAAGCATGTCAAAGAAATTAATACTAGGCAGTGCAGTAGCTAACCATTTTAAAACACAAGGAGATACTATTGTTAGCGATAGATATGATTCAACAATATCTTATGTTTGGGTAATAGGTTCAAGGAATTCTACAGCTCAAAGATTATTAAAACTAAAAGAAAATAATGGGGATGTTAAGTTGGTTGCATCAAATGTTTATACATCTATACCAACTTATAATCCACTAGTTAGAGCATATTGTGGACAGGATGCTACTTATTTATATTATATAGTTTCTTGTGCTTCAGCATACTCAGAATATTTAGTAAAGGTAGATAAGACAACTTTAGCTATGACAGTTGTAGAAGGCTTTTCAAATTATGCTTGGGGATCAACATTAAAAGAAAATGAAACTCATATATACTACGGTAGAAAACAAGGATACGGAACTAATGTTTTAAAAAGATACAATAAAACCACTGCTACAATTGATACATTTACTGTAACAGCCAAAACCTCTAATATTTATTTTAGTACATGCTTCTCAGATATAGTATCAAATAGCGACACTTCTTTCTACACTTATTCATTATCGCACAATTCATCAACTAATAAATTTGGAATTACAAGATATGCTTTTGATACAACTCAAACTACCTTAGATAAAGTTTGTACTGAGGCGGATATGGATATAACTTGGGGTTCTATCACACAGTTCCCGGTTTTTACCAGCAATCCAGCTGCAACTTATGAAATATTTATAACTACAGCAAGTAATGGAAGTAAGTATCTTAACGTTGCTGTATATGAAAATGCAGTTGCTTCAACTGCTGTTAACATTCCAAGCTATGGCATATATGTATTCTTGCTTGATAATGAATCAAATGCATTAACATTTAAGAATTTCATTCAAGTCACTGCTGATTGTTTTAGAGGATTTATTGGAGCTAAAAACAATACATTCTTAGTGGGAGCTTCTTCTACAACTACTATATTTATGAGCTTTGATGAAGCAAATGAAAAGTTTATTATTACCGACACAATAAGTAATCAACCTTCACATATAGGAATAGATCAAGCTGAAAATATTTGGGTAGTAAACGCACTTGGAGAAGTAGATTACTTAAATCCATCTGTACCAACTAATATAAATGTAGCTTATGAGAAGTCTTCATATAAATATGAAGGAACAGATATAACTACTTTCTGCACTGTTAGCTGCCAAAATTATAGCGGAAGTTATATTGCAGCTAAATTACAATTAACCTTAAAAGGTAATGGGGTATTTACTTCAAATAGCAGTAAGGTAATTACAGTAGATACATTAGCTACTGATACTTTAAAAGTTCCTATAAAAATTAGTGGAGCTGGCAGCTTAACAGTATATCCACAGTTAGTAATGTAATAGTAAAGTGGGGGGATTTTCCCCTCATTTATATAATCAGCAGGAGGTGAAATAAATGAGTTTTGGCGATGGTATAGCACAAAGTATCAGCAATGTTGGGTATAGTAAAATAATATCTATCAGTGATGGTACTGCAATAGTCAATAGTGATGTAGATGAGGATATTGTTAAATTTCTTAGTCCTTCAAGAGACAGAGATGTTCCATTTGAAAGAAATGTAATTGTAGATGATGTAACAATAAACAATATAAGAATAAATTCTGATACTCAATTTGTTGCTTCAGGTGTAGAGATGCCTAGTCCATGTTATACATGTGGTAGTGAATGGCATAATGTAATATCTACAGTAATAGAACAATACTATCCTAATCCAGCAATACTTAAAGCAACTTGTCAAGTTATAGATAAAAATAATGTTAAGAATTATCCAATGAAGTATTTAACTATGGATTATACAAAAGTGAACTTCAATATAATTCCTATCATTTGCTATGAAACAAAATATTTGATGAATAATAATAAATATGTTTTAAGTAAAGATAGAAAATATAAAGAGCAATTGTATGAAATTGATATAGAAACAAAAGTAACTATTGATGAAAAAGAGGATTATGATATAGTTTGTAATCCAGCTGTTACGTTTATAGAAAAGAGAATGCCATATACAAAAAATAGTCTTACTTTAATTCAACCAGTTTCCGTAAGTGTAGAGGATTATAAACCTCCAACAGCATCTTCTGGTTCTGGTGAAGGCTTGAATAGTTTTAGGATAGTAGTTCAAAAATATTCATACTTTGAACAATATCTGTCATTTAAAACAGGAAAAGTTGTAGATGTTAGTGGATTGCCTCAAGGTATGGTTTATGAACTTGGATATTTAAAGGGATCACCTTTAATTTCAGGAAAGTACACTATTTCTGTTAAAATGGAAGATGAATCTGTTATTACTGGATTGCTTGTTGTAACACAAGTACCACGTGAACTTTAGGTATGGTCAATAATAGAGCGGTAATAATATACTTAGATTAAGATCATCAAAATAGGAATGTAAATTAATATCAAGAATAATACAATCAAAAGTTACAGAATAAATTACAAGATGTTAATATTTTAATATCTTGTAATTTTAAGTTAATTATTTATTTTAATGGGATTTATTTGTGATTTAATAGACCGCTAAAGATAAATAAAAACAACTATATAATTTAGAAAAATATTAATGCCCATAATACTGCAAATACTTAGGCAATGTTATGGGGATTTTGGTATTTATGTATATAATTTTGAAATTTTATAATATAAAATTAAGCTGAAAACAGAGCATTTAAAAAAATTTGTAGCAATTTGATAGAAAAAATTTTTATAAAAGGGTTTATATTTTGTTATGTAAAGCATATTTCATAATTAGGAGAACAAAATCAGCATGTAAATTAATTGAAAAAATAAGATAGTATTTTGTACTTGTAATAAGCCAAAAGAAATTGAACGTCAACTTTTCAAAAGTAGTGTAAATACTTTATACTAACAAAAATAAAGGGGAATGATAAATATGAGAGAAAGAAAATATGTAAAATTTAAGGTTAGTATGTACGATGATACAAAATTTAAAATAATCAATATGAAGCCTGAACGGGATCTTGTTCATTATGTTTGGACTAGGGTTGTGGTTTTAGCTGGAAAGGTTAATTTAGAAGGAGAGCTATATCTTTCTAAGAATATTCCTTATACAATAGAAACTTTAGCAATAGAGTTTAATAGAGATATTGATGCGATAAAAGCAGCTTTTGATGTATTAATGGAATTAGAGATGGTTGAATTCACTGAAGATAAGGTATATAAAGTAATAAATTTTGCAAAGCACCAAAATATTAAGATTAATAAAAAAGATAATTTATTAGATGCAGAGGAAAATGTAAAGCATAAAGATAATGAAATAAAAGAAGATTCTAACAAAAAAGAACCTAATAATAATGATAAAAAAGTGACTAGTACAGATAAAAAATCTGAAGAAAAAGTGACTGAAAATGAAACTAAAAACGTGAAAGATGATGGAATAGAAAATAAACAAAGTGATAATATAAGTCGATTAAGAGCTATTACTATTAAAAATATCAATATAGCTAATGATAACATGGATCATAACAGGGAAGAAAAGAATTTAGGCGATAATAAGATTAGTAGTGAAACGGATAAGAGTGTTTCTATTGTTTCAGAAGTTAAAAATAGTGATATGGAAAATAAAAAGAAGAAAAAAGAAAATTCCTTTGAAATGGCAGAAGAAAGTGAGGAAGAAGATATTTGCGGATTCATTGATGGAGAATATAAATTAGCTCCTGGGGAACGTCTTATTAAAGAGCTTTCGTTTTCTTAATGTGAAGTCAATATTCTAAAGTTCTATTTCACATACTCAAAATATATATGGAATACTCAGTTATCTTTGCTGGACTTTTGTATGTGATTCTGGTAGGGAGTCATAAAAATCTAATTCCTAAGGCAGATATATAGAATATGAATTTATTGACTTAGCAAAGGTATTAAGGTAATATAACTAGGATAAGTATGTTATAATTGGGAGTGAAATAATGAAAAATATTATAACAAAAGTACTAACTAACGGAATTGCAGAGGAAGTTGGAATAGAGGTAAATGATGTACTATTGTCTATAAATGATAATAAGATAGATGATGTTATAGATTATAAATTCTTATCTGCTGATGAGGAAATTGTTTTAGAAATAGAAAAACCTGATGGTGAAGTATGGGAAATTGAAATAGAAAAGGAATATGGAGAGGACTTAGGCATAGAATTCGGCGGAGGCATAATGGATAAGGCAAAGTCATGCAGCAATAAATGCATCTTTTGTTTTATAGATCAGCTGCCAGATGGCATGAGGGAAACTCTGTATTTTAAGGATGATGATTCTAGATTATCTTTTTTACAAGGTAATTTCGTAACTTTAACTAATATGAAAGATGAAGATATTGAAAGAATAATTAAATATCATATTAGTCCAATAAATATTTCTGTGCATACGACTAATCCGGAGCTAAGAGTTCAAATGTTAAATAACAGATTTGCAGGAAGCGTTTTTGAGAGAATGAAAAGATTAGCAGAGGCAGGCATTTCTATGAATGCACAGATAGTTTGCGTTCCAGGAATAAACAATGGAGAGGAACTTAAAAGAACCATTGAAGATTTATATACATTATATCCACAAGTTTCAGATGTTGCAGTAGTGCCAATAGGAATAACTAAGTTCAGGCAAGGACTTAAACATGTTAATACATATACAAAGGAAGGCTCCATAAAAGAAATTGAGAGTATTAGTGAGCTTCAGGAGAGATATATTAAAGAAACTGGATCACCATTTGTTAGATTGTCTGATGAATTTTATTTAGTTGCAGGCAAGGAAATTCCTGACGAGAAATTTTATGATGACTATCATCAGATAGAAGATGGTATAGGAATGGTGAGGTGCTTTAGAGATGCAATAGGCAGTACTTTAGATAAGCTTAATGTAAGTGTGAAAGAAAGTTTTTCTATTGTTACAGGAGCGCTTGCTTATAATGAATTGTTAGCTGCCAGCAAAAGAATAAAAGAGAAAAATCCAAACATACAGCTTGATGTTTATAAGGTAATAAACAACTATTTTGGTGAAACAATTACCATAGCAGGTCTTTTAACTGGAACTGATATAATACATCAACTAAAGGGAATAATAAATACTAAGTATTTATTGATGTCTAATAATATGTTCAGAAGAGGATACGAATTAGCAGACTCTGATGAACAAATTATGCTGGATGATATGAAAATTAAAGATATTGAATCGGCTTTGGATGTTAAAGTAATTGTAGTTGATTACACAGGAGAAGATTTGATTGAGAAACTAAATGAGGCATGTGAAAGAAAATAATACGAATATGCCTAAATATAAAGAGGAGGAATAATAATGGGTAAACCGATTGTTGCAATAGTTGGAAGACCGAATGTTGGAAAGTCAACATTATTTAATAGACTGGCGGGGAAGAGAATTTCAATAGTACAAGATACGCCGGGGGTTACAAGAGATAGAGTGTATGCGGAAGCAGAATGGTTAAATTATAGTTTTACTATGATAGATACGGGTGGTATTGAACCGGAAAGAGACGATATTATAGTCAAGCAAATGAGAAGACAGGCAAATATTGCAATTGAGACAGCAGATGTGATTGTATTCATTGTTGATGGTAAAGAAGGTTTAACACCATCAGATAATGAAGTTGCAGCTATGCTTAGAAAAAGTAAAAAGCCAGTTGTTTTAGTAGTTAATAAGGTTGATTCTTTAAAGGAAGAGGATAATGCCTGGGAATTCTGTAATTTAGGTATAGGAGATCCAGTAACAATATCAGCGTCACAAGGTTTAGGTCTTGGAGATATGCTTGATAAAGTAGTTGAAAACATTGATAAATCTGTATATGAAGAAGAGGATGAATATATTAGAATTGCCATGATTGGTAAGCCTAATGTAGGAAAATCTTCATTAATTAATAAATTACTTGGTGAAGAAAGAGTAATAGTATCAGATGTACCAGGTACTACAAGAGATGCAATAGACAGCTACTTAGAAACAGAAAACGGAAAGTTCATTTTAATTGATACAGCAGGACTTAGAAGAAAGAGCAAAGTTAAAGAAGAAATTGAAAGATACAGCGTAGTAAGAACCTATGCAGCAATTGAAAGAGCAGATGTCTGCATACTTATGATAGATGCAACTGAAGGTATTACAGAACAGGATGAAAAGATTATTGGTTATGCTCACGAAATGAGAAAAGCTATCATGGTTATAGTTAATAAGTGGGATCTTGTTGAAAAAGATGATAAAACTTTAGATAAATTTAAAAAAGACTTACAACAAAATTTGAAATTCTTAAGTTATGCTGAATATCTGTTTATTTCTGCATTAACAGGTCAAAGAGTAGGAAAAGTTCTTGATGTAGCAAAATATTGCTACGACAATTATAATAAGAGAATTTCAACAGGAATATTAAATGATGTTATAAGTAAGGCTGTTCTTATGAAAGAGCCTCCAGTAGTTTCTCTTAAGAGAATGAAGATTTACTATGTAACTCAGGTTGCAACTAGACCACCAAAGTTTGTTTTCTTTGTAAATGATGAAAGCACAAGACAGTTTTCATATGAGAGATATCTAGAAAATCAATTAAGAAATAGTTTTGACTTTAAAGGAACTGGCATTCAAATTGAATATAGACAAAGAAAGGAATAATTATGAGTAAAATTACTTTTCTAGGAGGAGGCAGTTTTGGAACTGCCTTAGCTGCTTTACTTGCAGAAAAAAATAATATTGTTAATATATATGATAGAGATCAAAATGTTGTTAACGAAATTAACCTTGAGAGAAAAAATGAAAAGTATATGAAAGACTTAATAATTCCAAACGGAGTTACTGCGTTTAATAACATTGATGAGGCTATAAAGGATGCTGAATACATAGTATTATCAGTTCCTTCTCATGTTATAAGAAGCATGTGTAAAGCAATAAAAGGAAAGGTGTCTAATGATATACCAATAATATCAATTGCTAAAGGAATTGAAGAAAGCAGTGATAAAAGACTATCAGTTGTAGTTGAAGAAGAACTTGAGAATCCTATAGTAGTTTTATCAGGTCCAAGTCATGCTGAAGAAGTTGTTATGAAAATACCAACCACTATTGTAAGTACTTCTAAAGATATGAAATGTGCAATAGATGTTCAGGATTTATTCATGACTCCGTATTTTAGGGTTTACACTAATGATGACTTAATTGGAGTTGAAATTGGTGGCGCTGTAAAGAATATTATAGCACTGGCAGCAGGAGTTATTGATGGGCTTGGATATGGTGATAATACAAAGGCAGCACTTCTAACAAGAGGCATGAAGGAAATTACTAGAATCGGAATAGCTCTTGGAGGTAGAATAGAAACTTTTTATGGACTTACTGGTATGGGAGATTTGATAGTTACCTGCACATCTATGCATTCTAGAAATAGGAGAGCAGGATTATTAATTGGTAAGGGCATGTCTGTTGATGAAGCTTTAAAAGAAGTCGGCATGGTTGTTGAAGGCGTAAAAGCATGCAGGGCCTTTTATGAACTAAAGGAAAAAATCGGCATATCAATGCCAATAACTGATGGACTTTATAAAGGTTTATTTGAAGGTAAAGATGCTAAAGTTATCGTCGATGAACTCATGAATAGAGATAAGAAAAGTGAATTATTTTAGGATGTAACTTTAAAATTAAAAGTGTGTAATTTCTGATGTAAGCATCATACAACAATTTAATTTAAATAAATAATTATTGTACATGTTACATATATGGTGGATTCTTAAAGAGGATATGTATATAGACATTTAAAAATAATAGGCTGATATGATTGTATATTTGGTCTGTTATTTTTTGTTTATATTGAGTTTTATATTAGGTGAGCGGAGAAACATGGGTGGAAACCTGTGTTGCTCCACTTTTTTTGTTTTGGAGATTTTTTATTTTTGAAAGCGATGGAGTACAAGGTTTAATATCTGCCTTATAGAAAAATAAGAGTTGTGGACTTTAGATGGTATGTTCTATATGAAAAATTATTAAGCAATGTATGCAAAAAATAATTTGTACATTGTGGAAGAATAAAGGAAATATTGTATAATTGAGATAGGATATTTAGAAAGAGATGTGTTATGTTTTTTTATTTTTGAGGGTTATTTGATATTGGTGAAGTGGTTATTATGTCTATAATGGGCAGTTTGCAGCATGAATTTAATAATGTCAAGAGGTGGAATAATTATGTTATTTAGATTATTTAATAGTAAAAAAGATAATAATAAAAGTCATAATATAAAGCAGTATGCAGTAGACATATCAACCAATTTTAATGATGAGGATAGGAAATATTTGAAGCCAATTTATACAATTAAGTATTATTCTAAATTAAATAATTCAGTTGCTAAAGAAGCAATTTTTTCTAGAAATATAGAAAGTGGGGATATTACTTTAGGAGAAGCATTTTTAACATTAGAGGAAATATTAAAACAGAGTATGGAGAATAAATTGTTAATTAATACAATGATTAATGAAAAATATGTATTGACCAATGAGGAAGGAATTACAATTAATAAACTTGAAGATATAATAAAATTTGGGTTGCCATAATCAACGAAAAATTGAGAATTGTAAGATTTAATATAATAGGTTAGAGAGGTATATTCTCCAAAGGCTATGAGAAGGACAATAATTTAACTTATTATCCCTATACCTATTAGGCTAATAATTTAAAGTTTAGAATTTTTGTGGTTATAGTAATAGCACGAAACTGGGGAAATACAAGCAGTCATTATATGGATTGGATGATATTGTGTTTACAGTTTATGCTATAATTGATTTTGAATGGTAATATTATATTTGGTAAATATTAATAATTAGATAGGAGGAATAACTATGAACATTGAAGAAATGAAAGATTATCGAAAAAAGTATAATTCAAAACTTATTGAGGCTGATAATTTCTTTAAAGAATTTGGAGCATTGGATGATAATACATATTCTGCTGGTGCGATTGATAAAAAGCATAAAGAACTTATGGGACTAGCTATTTCAGTAGTTAGTCGTTGTAACGAATGTATTTGTTATCATATAGAAGGCTGTTTAAATACTAATGCGAATATAGATGAGATTATGGAAGCGATAAAGATAGGAGTTATTGGTGGCGGTTCTATAACTTATCCTAATGCAAGATTCGCTATGCAAGTATTAGAAGAATTTACAGCAAGGGAATAAGATTATTTCATATTATTAATTGTGACGATATTTTAGTAAGAATTATTTCAGTGGAAAATATAGAGATTACTATAATCCACTTTGAAATAGCAACATTAAAATTTATTAAATAATAATTTAATAACGCACCTAAATAATGAAGGAGAACCAAGCTAGATGATAATTTAGGAGGTTCTCCGTCTTATTTTGTTTCTAGAAGAAGTTGATGATAAATCCTGTTAATATAAAGAAATATATATAATAATAATTAAAGTATATTAGGTAAGTCCATTAGAGATTTTAATTAAATATCGGCTTCGAATGGTAAGTCTTTTTTTATTATTAAAGCGATTTGCCCAAGATACATTGAAGCCAAAACTTTTAGCACCAGTTACATCAAAGCTGTTAGAAGAAACAAACAATATTTCATTTTTGTTAAGGTTATATTGTTCTAAAACTAAATTATAGACAGTAGGGTGAGGTTTATATATTTTGAGATGATTAGCAAAAACGATTTTTAAGGCTGCCAATTCAGAAAGTGATAAAATTCGCTACCCAGTAGCGAAATCAAAGAATCTAATTGAGTTAAGTAGTATTCTGCCAGATAGAACATTCCATAGTTTAGTAGAAAAAGAAATGCAAAAGTAATAGAATAAGGATGAAAATATATTGCTTAAAATATGTGAACTAATCTTTTAAAATGCTGGAATTAAAAAAATATCTGTATATTATTTATAAAAGAAGATACAGAACTCATCAGAGGAGGGAATATAAACTAATTGAAAGAATTCCTACAGCAAAAGAGTTGAATAAGCTAAGAAACCTAGTAGGATGGGGAATAATTGATGAAGAAGCCTTAAAAATAGGTTTAGATCACTCTTTGTATGGAGTTTGTATTGCTATAGATGAAAATGTAATTGGTACAGCTAGAATTATTGGGGATAGAATCACATGCTTTTATATACAGGATGTAATTGTTCATCCAGACTATCAAAGGATGGGCCTAGGATATTCTATTATGAAAAAAATAATGGATTACATAGATAAAACTGCTTGCAGTGGAGCTATAGTAGGCTTAATGTCAGCTAAGGGTAAGGAAGAGTTTTATGAAAAATTTGGATTTTGGATGCGACCTAATGATCATTTTGGACCTGGTATGATGCAGTTTTGGGAAAAGGAAAGAAGTTAAAAATAAGGGATATGAGCTAATAGTAAATAATTATTGTTTACTAATGAGATAATGAAAACAATATGATATAATTGGGGTTAAAGTAATTGTTTTACAGGGGGTATGTGATGAGTATGATAGCAGCGCTAATTCCAATGATTATATTTGGAATTCCAGCATTAGCAATATGGGGATTAGGAATTTACGCTTTAATTTTATTTATTAAGTCTATGAAGATTTACATTAAAAAGAATTCTTGATTCTTATACATAAATAAGACAAGTATTTATTAAGAAATGTTTAAGGGTACCGCATTATTCATGAAAAATGGATTTTAGGTATTTTTGTTGTACAAGTACTATATCCGTATATAGAGTTAGGTGCTATAAATAAAGAAATGGTTCTAATCTATAAATTCATAGTATATTTGGAGGCAGATCATGATGAGAACATATAATTTATATCAAGTTGATTCTTTTACAAAAGAAAAGTTTAAAGGAAATCCAGCAGGAGTAATATCGAATGCAGATGGATTAACTGAGAGTGAAATGCAGAAAATCGCTAGAGAATTAAACAATTCTGAAACAGCATTTATTTTTTCTTCAAATAACAAGGAATATGATGCTCATGTACGCTTTTTTACACCTAAAGATGAAGTGCCAATTTGTGGACATGCGACTATTGCGGCACATTATGTACGAGCTATTGAAAATGGACTTGATACTTCGCGAATTTATCACAAAACAGGGGCGGGAATTTTGCCTGTTGATGTAGTAAAAGAAAATGATGATTATAAAATTATTATGACACAAGGTAAAATTGAGTTTGGCACAATTATTGAGGGTGAAAATAAAGAAGAACTCTTAACAGCACTAAATATTAAGGAGAGCGACTTGCTTGAAAATTATGATATTCAAATAGTTTCAACAGGTCATTCTAAGG
>JAEZKY010000048.1 GCA_023435985.1 Bacillota bacterium
CGTCATCAATTGAAGGCTTAAAGCTGATTCCAAGTTTTAATGCCCTTTTTGGCAGAGATCAAGATATAATTATTACAATTGTAATAACAATACTATGTCTACTATTTTTTATCCAACATTTTGGTACAGATTTAATAGGAAAAATGTTTGGCCCAATAATGTTTATCTGGTTCTCAATGCTCGGAATTTTAGGAATTATAGGGCTGTCTAATGATTGGACGCTACTACGTGCATTGTCTCCATACTATGCAGTAAAAATTCTTCTTAGCAGCGAGAATAAATTAGGATTCTTTATTCTTGGAAGTGTATTTTTAGCAACAACTGGTGCAGAAGCACTTTATTCGGACCTTGGACATGTTGGTAGAAAAAATATTTATGGTTCTTGGCCTTTTGTTAAAATAAGTTTATTATTAAATTACTTTGGTCAAGGAGCTTGGGTACTAGCTACTAAGAAAAATTCCATGCACCTAAATCCAGAGGACTTAAATCCATTTTTTCAAATGGTTCCTCATAGTTTTTTAATTTTTAGTATAGTAATTTCAACTTTAGCTGCAATTATTGCTTCTCAAGCGCTGATTTCAGGGTCTTTTACCCTTGTTTCTGAAGCTATTAAATTAAATTTATTTCCTAAATTACATATTATGTACCCATCAAGATCCAAAGGGCAGCTCTATATGCCTTCCATTAACAAACTTTTATGGATTGTTTGTGTTGGACTTGTGTTGTATTTTAGAGATTCTGAACATATGGAAGCAGCTTATGGATTATCAATTACAGTTACTATGTTAATGACAACTATTCTTTTATTTAACTATTTATTAAAACAAAAAATTTCACCTGTTATTGCTACAAGTATACTTGTTTTCTTTGGTATATTTGAATTTTCCTTCTTTATTGCAAATGTTGTTAAGTTTATGCATGGAGGATATGTAGCGGTTTTAATTGCTCTAGTAATTTTATCCCTTATGTACATATGGATTCAAGGTCATTATACTAAGATCCGTTTATTAAAATATGTTAAAATTGAAGATTATAAAGAACAACTAAATCTTTTACGTCAAGATACTGATAGACCTAAATATGCAACAAACCTTGTATATTTAACTAATTCAGAATATGCTGAGAAAATTGAAAGAAATATAATGTATTCCATCTTAGATAGAAGACCAAAGAAAGCAGATGTATACTGGTTTGTCAATGTTGTTGTTACTGATAATCCTTATGATGCAGAATATGAAGTAGAGACTTTCGGAACATCATATATTGTAAAAGTCCAAATAAAACTAGGTTTTAGGTTAGAACAAAAATTAAATGTTTATTTACGTCAGATTTCAACTGATTTAGTCAAAAGTGGAGAAATAGATATTCAATCTAGAAATTATACTATTATTCCTGAACGAAAAGTTGGAGATTTCCGTTTTACATTAATTGTAGAGCAGCTTTCTTATGAAGCAGAATTGAGTTTCTGGGAAGCACTTATATATAGAACCAAGTTATTCATAAAAAAATATACTGTTACACCGACAAAATGGTTTGGACTTGAAACTAGTGACGTTGATGTTGAAAATGTTCCATTATTTTTAAGTAACTGCAATCAGGAATTTTTAAAAAGAGTTTCAAAATAGCTATATAAATTTAAATATTAAATACAAAAAATAATCTTGAAGAGGTCCTCTTCAGGATTATTTTTTGTATTTAGAATGCCACGTTTCAGCATGAAAGGAAACTCAAGCCCTTAGTTAGAGTCTTGCTGATAAGTCTTAGACAAAAAATAAACTGGATTTTATGAGTGGTTTCAATATGTAAATATGTTATAATTAGGAAAATGGCGCTAGAAAATTTAAAGGGGGATATATAATGAATACTATTACTATTATGGCCTTAACCAGATTAATTCCTTCAGTTATATTATGGGGATTAGGAGTCTACACATTAATTTTGCTAATAAAAGCATTGAAAATATATATTAATAAAAATTCTTAGCAGTATTATAAACCATATTTTTAAATTAAAACATATTAAAATATTATATTGGATGAGGCGTTTTTTGATTTTAACTTATATTAAGTCTGAGTGATTTAATATAAGTTACGAATTGAATGATACCATAGTTACAATACATCGTATGATTTATTAATAATGATAGATTAAAATAAGGCAAGGTTTAAGGAAGCAGTTTAATAATTGAATTAAGAATTTAATTTTGAGGGATATAAAAATGAGAAAAATAGCCATTATTTTTATTACTATAATTTTGTTTGTAATTGGAGGCTGTTCAAATCAAAAAATTATTAAACATGATTATATTTATAAAGGAGAAAATGAATTTTGGACTGCGGAATATAAGGTAAACGGTATAGGAATATTTACTGAAAAAGATAATAAGACAAGCTATGAATGTAATAGCAGCGAAATTTTTACAGTGACATATAAGAGAGATGTATCAGAATTAGCTTCAGTAAAACATTTAGAAATATCATATACAGATAGTGCTGGTAGTGAAAAGTTAACTGAAGATTTTGATGACAATGATCCATTAAGTCACCAGACATTTACTTTAAAATCAGGCGGCTCAGGGGCAATAGAGAGCAAAGATGAAATAATAGAAGTTAACATAAACATTGATGGGAACACACAAA
>JAEZKY010000097.1 GCA_023435985.1 Bacillota bacterium
AATATAAATTTAGTCTAAATTAGTGACTACTCCATCGAGAGGAATAGTTACTAATTTTCCAGTACTATCAATTGTGCAGTTTGTTCCTTCAATAATATTTTTATTATTGTATATATTCATTTCAAATGTGTAAAAATCTTTAGCAACACTATATGTATTTGTAACAACAGTACCTGTCATTTCTCCTTTTTTTATTAAATCCAACGCTTCTGGTATACCATCACATCCAATGACAACTATCTTTTTTTCATTATTTCCTAAATTATAACCATGTTCCTGCAAAGATTTTATAGCACCTATAGCCATACCATCTTCAACAGTAATTATTGCTTCTATTCTATTTCCAAATCTTAAAAAAAATTCATCTACATCATTTTTAGCCACATCCTGATCCCAATAGCAAAATTTCTCGCCAATTTTATTACTTTGTATATTACTGCTATTTACTTTCAAGCCATAATATTTTGCTCTGTTGATAGAAATTACATTATCGGGTGAACCTAATAACATAATATAGCTTAGTATATTATCTCCATTTTTATCTATGGCTCTTTTATTCTTATTCCATGCATTTACAATAATATCACCTTCTAAAGTTCCTTGTTCAGCTGGATTTATGCTTGCCAGAAAAGCTTTTTCATAGGATTTTATAATTTCTTGCTCAGCATTATAAACAAAAATTACTGGTATATTAAATTCTTTGATTCTATTTATAGTATATTTTGTATGAGTTGCATCCACTATGTCTATAGTTATAATATCAGCATTTTGTTTTGAAAGGATATTTTCAAGTTGGTCATCCTGTACCTTTTGATCTCCCTTTCCATCATAGAAAGTATATTCTACCGTTCCCGGATTTTCCTGTTCGATTTTTTTCATATCTTCAGTAAGTAACTTTATAGAAGATATATTGTAATTGCTAAATAACACACCAACTCTAATAGTATGTTTGGTATTGGCAGTTTCAATGCTTCTAAAATTTTTCTTACATCCTTGTAATAATACAGCTATTATAATAAAAAATATTATACTTATTGAAGTTGTTTTCTTTAAGATGTTCATCTTTTTCTCCTCATATTAATTTCGTACATTCTATATCATATATAAGTTACATTAAATAGTTCACATTGCATATTTTAAGTTCGTCTTCATGTAAATAATAGTGATGTAATCTCATTATTGCAACTTATATAGATAGAATTATAAAAATTCTATCTATGATATCTAGTATTATTTTATTTTATAATACGAAATTTATACGTTTCTAATATATAGATGAATTATATCTTAAGCATTGCTCATCTGTTACGTTTCATTAATTATTATTTTGTAGATAAATTCTAATCATATTTAAGCACAGTAATCCCTGAATAATCCTTAATATTTTCTTTGCTTAATTCAAGTTCTGCATACTCTTTTGCTTTTAGTCCTGAAGCTGAAATGAATTTATCAACCTTTCCAAAGATATAACCAACTAGCCCTAGTGCTTTTGTCCTGTAGTGCATAGGTATAACAATTGTTGAGTTTAACTGCTTCATTACTTGAACAGCATCAACTGCATTAAGTGTGGCTAATCCACCAACAGGAAGAAGTAGTATGTCTACATTTCCTATCTCCTCTATCTGATTGGAATTTAGAAGATGCCCAAGGTCACCACAATGACAAATATTTATATCATCAATCTTAAAATTATATATAGTATTTTTCCCTCTCTTAGATCCAGAAGTTTTATCATGAAATGTTTGGACACCTTTTATTTCTATTCCATGTTCTGAAAAACTTCCTGGCTCATTTATGTGTACAAAACTGCTCTTGACTATACTTGTGTTATTATGATCACTATGATTGTGACTTGTAGATACTATATCAGCTTCCATTTCAGACAGCTGATAACCAAGCATTTTCTTATATGGGTCTGTTAATACTTTTATTCCACTTTTAGATGTTATCATAAAACATGATTGACCAAACCATTTAATTTTCATTTTAATTCTCCGATCTTCTTAATATTTGTATTTCTATTTTATTTATTTCTATTTTAATGATGAAACTATTTCTTTTGTACTTCTAATTTTTCCAATCCTAGGGAAAATATATTTACAAACATACTCATGTTCTTCCTTTGTTAAAGCTGTCATTACATCTTCTGCAAAAATTTGATTATATCCATGCTGATACGCCTCTCTTGCTGTGGTATCCACACCAATGTTAGTAGAAACTCCGCCTAATATAATAGTATCAATTCCTCGACGTCTTAATTGTAAGTCTAGATCAGTACCATAAAAGGCTCCCCATTGTTTCTTAGTAATGATATGTGCATTATTGGTATCTGCTATTTCGGGTACAAGGTTATCCCAGCCTTCTGGATATTTCATCCCAGCAGCTTTTAAATCAGTTTTTGGCTTAACCATATCTTTACCGTCTATAGTAGACACTCTTACAAGTACTATAAATGCTCCTTTATCACTAAGCGCCTTAACTAACTTGCTTGCATTTTGGATAACCTCTTCACTTGTATAGGGTGAAGTTGAAAGCTCTCTAGATGCAATTCCATTTTGTAAGTCTATAAGCACAAGAGCAATTTTTTCTGCATTAATAAATTCATTTTCATTTAATTTTAGATTTTCCATATTATATTCATATCTCCTTTTTAATTTTATTTTTTTATAGAATTAATTATCTATTAAATAAGAATTGTTTAATACTTCTTATAAAAATTAGGCGTCCGACACTAATAATATTATTCATTTAAATTAAGTTTTTTATAAACCTTAAAGTATACCCAAATTGCATTTGCAAGTAACAATGCACTTGTGACAAAAAATACATATTGCATCCCTAAAATCCCTGCAATCTGCCCACCTAAGACTGAACCTCCAAATACTCCCAAATATCCTGCTGACATATTAAAACCAAATACTCTGCCAGTAAGAGAGGATGGTGTTATTTTTTTTAATATAATATTTACAGATGGATTAAGCCCTGCAGATGCTAGTCCCAATAGAAATCGAAGTCCCATTAACTGCCAAGTATTTTGCACAAAAGCTTGTGGTATAAAAATGATCACTGCACCTATAAGACATACTAACATTACTTTATGAGCTCCTATCTTATCTGAAAGTTTTCCAAGCCTTGGAGCAGCAATTATATTAGCAAGGCCAGAAGCTGAAAATGTAATTCCAGCTAGAAGTGCAATATGTGAACTATTATTAGATAACTGCTTAACATATATTGTTACAATTGGTTCTACAGAATATAATGCTACAGATAATATAAAGAAAGTTAAAAACATCGTAACAGTTAAGCTTTTTTGTGGAACTGTACTCCAAATTTCTTTAATAGTAAGTACCTTTTTCTCTTCTCTAACAAATGATTCTTTTACAAATATAAGCGTTGTAATAAATGAAATTAAAAGTAAAGCCCCTGTTATGAAAAATACACTTTGTAGTCCTAATATCTCATCTATAAAACCACCAACTGTTGGGCCTAGTAAAGAACCTGCAATACTTGCTGTTGATAGTGTACCCAACGCATATCCCGCATGTTCCTTATCAGTTTGAGTTGCAATAAGTGCAGTACAGGCTGTACTGTAACCAGTAATTACTCCTTGAAGCAACCTTAAGCCTATGAGTATATACACGTTTGGTGCAAACCCCATGCAGCCTATAGTTATTGCCATACCAAGGCTTGCTCTAAGTATCATTGGCTTTCTTCCATATTTGTCAGCTGCACTTCCCCAAATTGGTGAAAAAATAGCAGAAATTACAAATGTGATCCCAAAGGCAATTCCTGAAATTTTTGTAATTGTTGCTGTATCTTGAACGCCAAGATGTTGTATGTAAAGTGGTAATACTGGGGCAATCTGACTCATTCCTATAGCAGCCACAAATATTCCAAACCAACATACTATTAAATTCTTCCTCCACATTTCCATAAATATACTCCTCTCTTTTGTATAAATTAATATATGATAAGATTTTTTGATAATAATTATCC
>JAEZKY010000188.1 GCA_023435985.1 Bacillota bacterium
CCCCAAAATAAGGTGACGGAGACTGAGCTAGTAACTCTTCCTCAACTTGAAGCATTTGGATTTTATATAGGGGATACGGAAAAAGAAAAGCTTACTAATTTGAAAGAAATAAATAGAGTGCTAATAAAATATGATATAAACAATGATCTAAGAATAGCCTTTTTTATGGGTAATGCTTATCATGAAAGTCAAGGGGGCACGAGAACATTAGAGCGTTATGGTGGCAATGACCCAGTAGTGTATTTTAATAATAAATATTCAAATAATAAACAGTTAGGTAATAATGGTGGGGATGATGGATCAAAGTTTAGAGGAGCAGGATATCTTCATATAACGGGTAGATATAATTATACCGAATTTTCAAAGTATATTGGTGATTCTGAAATCATAAATAAAGGTTATGTAGTTATAGGTGGAGTTTATAATAAACCTATTAATAAAATTAAAAGTGGCGAAAAGGGTGTAATTGATATAGGTAAATATGCCTGGGAAGTAAGTGGTTGGTTTTGGGAAGAACTATCCGGAATTAGTCTTAATACATATGCAGATCAAAAAGACTATATAAAAATATTGAATAAAATCAACCGAAAGGATACCTCAACACTAGGAACACGTAACAAACATGTTAATGACTTTTATAGAATATTAACTAAAAAAGAGCTAAATCTTCCAGAATAGTGATTATATTATTTTAGAATAGTTGGGTGAATCTAAATGATTAGTTTGATAAAAAAAATATTTTCTTTTAAGTTTGGTATTATGTTATTAATGGTATTGCTACTTTTATACAGAACTGGTAGCTATTATACGGAAAATTTAAACAGACAAAAAACTAGTGAAAGTGAATTGAAACAATTAAAAATTACTTCAGAAGAAACGTTCATAGAAGATGGTTTAATAGTTTATGATTATCACCATTCTATTCAATTTAATGGCGATAATTATCAGAGAAATAATTATACTATCAGAAATTTTCTGGACGTAGATGTGCATTACCCTCAAATAGTTGGGCTAAAAGATAAAAGTGTGGAAAATAAACTAAATAAAAAATTAAAAATGTTATCTTTAAATATTATATCTGCTGATTATGAAGATATTTTATTAAAGTATAAATCAATTATAGATTGGAATATAAATACGAATAGTGAGAGTATGCTTGCTGTCAATGGAAAGTATAAAATTTTAAGTATGGATAATAAGCAAATAAGTGTATACATATATACAGATTTCTATGAAGGAGTAAATATTTTTTATGATGAATATGTTATGACAATTGATACTAATTCAGGGGATATTAAGAAACTTAGTGATATAGTAGATATGAAATTTATTGAATTAGCTATTAAGAATTCTAGATATCAAATAATATCCGGAGAAACTTCAGAATTAGCCAATTTTATGAGTGATGAAAGAGAAAAATTTAATAGTAAAATATTGTCTGCTTATCAAGAATCAAAGAAAAGATATGCTGATAAAGAATGGGCATATGGTGTGGATCTGGGAGTAACAAATATAAATAATTACGGTATCGATAAAGATTATTTATATATAAATTTATTGTATGATGATGCACTAAATGGGTTCTTAATATTAAAAATACCAATTAGCGAACTGAATCTAAAATAACTAAATATTTTGTAGTAAATCATTGTAAAGGAAAATCTTTTATTAAAGTCAAGGTCAGGAGGGAACAATAAAGTGTATCGTAATAATGATATAGTGGAATATTTAAAAGAATATAGAAATGAAAGATTGGAGCAAAAAAGAACTTATCTGACAAATAATATGTACAAGATAGAACCAGAGTTTTATAAAAATCTCAATCTATTAATATCACAACAGCTATCCAGGCAAAAAAATGATGCAGCAGCTAAATTAAATAACATCTATTTATGTCATTAAAAGAGTAGTGACTACACCGAAAGTTATAGAGCAATACTTGGATTTAGCAATTCTATGTTATATCTTGATGAAAAAAATAGTCAGAGTTATTGGTACCCAGAACTAATTTATAGAAACATTTCTGAGGATATGAATACAATAGAAAAATTAGTGCGGAATAAATTTGTACGTCTGGAAAAGTTTGAATTATTAACTATCAAACATAAAATACTAAATGATGACTGGATTTTATTTCAGGAGTGTTTTAGAACGTTGTTAAATCAATCTATTAGTATAATATTTAACAGTTCGCTGCGTTTGGCAGACGAAATATTATTATTATGTGGAGATTATATGGAAGAATTAAGAATAGTTGGACACATGAAGACAGAAAGGAGATCAGAGTAATGAGAAATAATCAGAGTTCTTTTCATTTAGGAAATGAATTTAATGGATATGGTAGAATGACTTATTTAAAAGCCAGCCAGTATGGAATCAATTCTCCGCTACCTCAGGAAAACGTTCAGCTTTCGCAAGATTTTAGTAAGTATTTATTAATGATGTTAGGCAGTATACCTGTAATTTTGGATCCAACAAGCATGAATCCTGCTTTGAATTCTATAATAGGATCAATGGCCAGTGTAAATCAAGCAATAATGACAAAAGATGCAGCCGGTAATTATGTTGTTCAATTTAATGTGGCAAGTAAAAATTTTACAGATGGAGCTTATCCTTATTACTCTGAAGTAATAAACAACGCTGTACTTGTTGATATGGGGATACAAAAACAATGGGTAGCATATGGATCACCGGAAGGTGCAAAGTGGAAATATTACAAAAATGGACATTACGTAAAAAAAGACTGGGTATTTATAAATAAAGATAACGCCTGGTATTATTTTGAGTCTGATGAATATATGGTGACAGGCTGGAAAGAAATAAAAAAGCAATGGTATTATTTTGTGTCAAATATGGAAGCTGGTCGAGAGACAACTGGTCATATGGCGCTTGGCTGGATGAAAATTAAAGGATTATGGTATTATTTTAATGAAGAAGAATCTGCTGGTAATATGATAACTGGTTGGAGAGAAATTGATGGAAAATGGTACTATTTTAAAAGTAAGTCAGAAGCCACAAATGGCAATGACTATGGATATATGTATAGTGATAAATGGTTGAAATATAAAGGAAAATGGTATTATTTTAATCCAAATGGAGAAATGGTTACTTCAAAACTAGTAGATTGGAAAGGTAAGAAATATTTTTTAAAACAGAATGGTGTTATGGCTATTAATGAAACAATTATAGATCCAGCTACTAAAAAAACTTATAAAGTAGATGAAAATGGAGTGTGTAGGGAGATAAAAAATGGTGTTATTAAGATTACATTAAGTGACTCAAAGAGATTTGTTGAAATTACAGATGGAAATACAAAGTATTATGGAGGTAATCAAGATTGGTTTGATTGGTTAGATACTGAAAAAAATGATAATGCAAGACTTGGTGGCTGTGGAACTGTAGCTTCTGCAAATATAGTTGCATATCTGGCTAAACATAATTCTACGTATGCAAATTTATATAAATATTCCGATTATAAAAAGTCTAACTTTCTATTACATATGAAGGAAATGTATGAATTTGTCACACCACGCCATATAGGAAAAAAAACTCTAGGTGTTTGGCCCGTTAGCGTTTTGGCAGATGGGATTGAAAGATTTGCAAGTAATAAAGGTGTAGAACTTAATGCGGTGAGGAAATATGATTCATTTACTCGCGATAATATAATTGAGTATATTAAAGAAGGCTTAGAGAAAGATTCACCTGTAGCAATGCTAATTGGAGCAGGTGGGAGCAGCAATGTAACAATAACATACCCTAATGGAAGAAAAGATACAGGTACCTCATTTGTGTTACATTGGGTGACAATTACGGAATTAGAAATAAATGAAATTAATAATAAAGCAAAAGTAAAAGTTTCCTCATGGGGTGGTTGGGGTGAAGTAGATTTAGATGAGTATATACAAAATGAATGGCTGTATCAAGGATTGCAATATTTTGAATAAAAATAATAAAGTTAGTGAGGTGAATTTATGGAATCTTTTAATCGACTCCCTTTTATATTTTTTTTATTGCTAATTACTTTATTAGTTATTTGCTTTGTATTATATAAATTTATAAAAAAAGTTAAGGGAGGATGGATTTTACTACTAACTATTAGCTTAGTTATAATAGGAGGTATTAAGATTCATGATCGTATAATAAATTCAGTATTTTATGATTTTAAAGATAAAATGTGCAGTATTCATCCAGAAATCAAAAATATAGAATTACAAATTGGACGTGGTCGAAATTCCTGTACAATAGATGTTTACATAGAAAAAGGGGTTGATAATGAAAAAGTAGAAGATATATTTATCGAAATGTTAAAAGAATTTAACCTTGAGCCTATGTCAAGTTATTTAAAGGGTAGTACTAATAATAAATATAAAAATTGGACAACTTTATATATTTTATTCTATGGATCAGAACAAGGTAGTTTTTACTCGGAGCATTATCAACATTCAGACTGGTTTACTGAGGAAAATCAAAAAGAGCAAATGTGGAAAAATAGTTATACAGGTAAAATATATTATTTATCAGATTATCTGCAATAAGTTTATTATTCTAAAGCTATTTTTCAATTGATTAATTTATCTATCGCCAGACGGGATATCCCTATCCCAATAATGCTTCTGGGGAAAAACCAGCTCCGGAAAGTGCTGATGGGAGTACTGTTGAATTTATGGGGATGGAAGGAAATAATGGAACGATGAGTAAATACAAATTGGTTAAAATTATCGTTTTTGATTAAGGAAGTAAAATAGTTAATAAAAAATAATATTGTGTGTGTCTGTTGCTTACCGTTTCGCTTTTTGTCACATCCTTCCTGTAATTCAAAGGATAAGGAGACTATTGTATTTACATAAAGCAACATTGAAAATAATATAGAGAGTTTTGATAATGAAGGTGTAGACAATTCAGCATAGAATGAAAATACCGGAAACGGATACTTTAAGTGCGACATTACATGAACACATGTTTATTGAAGTTTTAGAGATGAGTCAGTCGTTTATCTCTAATTAAAACGCCTACCTGAATAAGGGAAGTACTGGATATTCTTATCCTTATAATGCTTCTGGAGAGAAATCAAATCTAGTAGTGTTAATAAAAATACAGTAGGGTTTATGGGGAAGGAAAATAATGGGGATATGAGCAAATATAAATTAGTTAAGATCATTGCATTTGATTAAAGGGAGGTAAGTGTGTTTAATAAAAGAAGATTAATGTGTATATGTCTGTTGCTAGCTTTTTTGTTTTTAACATCCTGCAATTTAAATAAAAAAGAGGGGAGTATCCAGAGTTCCATTACAGAGCCTAGTAGTGAAAATAATGTTGTAAATTCTGATTATGAAAATGAAAACAGTTCAGAAAATGACGTAACGATGATTGTAACAGATAAGGATGAAGAATATTATAAAAGGTTAATATTACGTCTAATCCGAAATGAAATAGAGATAGCTGATGGTGAGGATAAATATTATCTTTCAGATACTATTTCAGTCGACTATGAGGAGATGATACCAGACAGTAAATTCTATATTGTCGACATTAATGGGGATAAGAAGTTAGATATTGGAATCAGATTTCCCACTAATGTATTGATGACATATTATTACAATGATGAAACAGATACATTAAGGCCAGCGTTGGGTCATCATATCTATACTGAAATTTTAGGTAATGGGCAAGTTATGATGGCATCGAGTTCCTCTTCGAGTACAGGAACTTTTTATAAGGTCATTGATATTTCCGGAAATCGTATTAATACCATTGCCTTTTTTGAAGATTATATGGGAGATAATATTTTACCAGATGGATCTAAGGAACCCATTTATGAGTATTCAATTGATTTGGAAATGCGCTTACCAGATGGAACAAGAAGTCCAAATACTACTAGTAGCACAGTTGAAGTTTCCAAAGAACAGTGGGAAATGATGAAGAGGCCGTTTGAAGATTTGCGTAAAAATGCGCCAAAGCCCTTTAATTATGAAGAAATAATGGCAGTTGAATCTTGAGGAGTTAGTGCTTGTTATATTAAATGGTGATAAGAAGGCAAGAACACAAGGCGTTCATCCAAATGTTCATACTGTGACAGTATTAGGGGCTAATCCAACAGTGATAATACCAGCAAATGCTGATCCGGCTTTTTTAAGTATGCTGGGGGCTATGGCAAGTGCAAACCAGGCAATTATCAACAAAGACCAGGCAGGTAATTACAGTGTGACTTTTCATTTATCGGAGCAGAGTCTGACCAATGGTTCTTATTTACAAGCAATGCAGACTTCATCTAATGTGAATAAACCCAATATAGGAGTAGTTGGAAAATGGGAATTGGATGGCAGCAGGTGGAGATATTACCTAAATGGATATGTGAAAGGACAGTGGGTGAATTACAAGGACCGCTGGTATTATCTGGACAAAAACGGCTATATGGCACTGGGGTGGCAGACCATCGGCGGGAAAAAGTACTATCTCAAATCGAAAAAAACAAAGGGTCTGGAAACCGGTGGTTATATGGTGACCGGCTGGGAGAAGATTAATGGAATGTGGTATTATTTCCGCAGTTCGGGAGAGTTGCTGACAAACAACTGGAAACAAGGTAAGGATGGAAAATGGTATTTTTGTAGCAAGAATGGGGCTATGGCAACATCTAAGATAGTTGATTGGAAGGGGAAAAAATATTTTGTAGATGATGATGGGTCTATGGCAGTGAACAGGACCATAATTGATCCGGAGACAGGATTGTCCTATGAAGCTAATGAAAATGGAGTACTTAGGCAAGTTTTGGAGATTATTTATGCAAATGCTGGTACAGATGCAGATCGTTTATCTATAACAGAACAAGAGGCAAATGCAAAATATATATATAAATATTTGACCAATGAGGGGTGGTCTATGGAATCGATTGCTGGATTATGTGGAAACATTGAAATTGAGAGCCATTTTAATCCGGGCGTATGGCAGAAGCATCATAGATTATCATTAGGTTATGGATTAGTACAAAGTACTGCATCTCGTTTTCTTGATTATGCTGGATTAGACGAATATAGTGCAGATCAAATTGCTTTACAAGATCCAAAGTGCCTCTTAGATTTGGAGTTGGAATTTATAATATGGGAATGCCAGCCTAAACAAAGTATATGGCTGCAAGGGTCTGCAGTTAATAAATATGGTGCTCCATACAAAATGTCATTTTCAGATTTTATTGCCTCGACTAATTCACCAAGTGATCTGGCTTTAGTCTTTCATGGTCATTATGAACGATCAAGCGATGATCAATCCAGAAGAAATAAGAGGGCCTCAAATGCTAAAGCGTGGTATAAATACTTTAGTAATTTATAATATGTACCAGTATAATATATAAAGGAGTGATGATTTTGATTAATATACGTTATTATCTTATTAAGTATGTGCTTCTTATGATGATATGCACTGGTTTAACAGGTTGTGTAATAAATACTGATAGTTCACATTCTTTCGTAGCAGAGTCAATAGAAAAAAATAATCTCATATTTAACGATTCTATTGACTACAATTTATATCTAAAAAAGATTTGGGTCGGAGAGGAATGGGACGGTGGGGATTATGTATATCCGGCATCATTCTTTATTACAAAAATAGAGAATGGTAAAATAATGGGGAAAATGGCTACACATAGAGTTGCGGAGCCAGATTTTTATTATTATAAAAATGCACCAGTATTAGATGACTTTATAGGTACAATAAATAATAGTCATGCTGAGTGCCAATTTACAGGGAAAAATGGAAACACAGGATCTCTTTTAATAGAGTTTAAGGAAGAAAATAAAATAGTAGCTACAATGGATTATAATACTGTACGTTTTATGGATATTAATAATTATGATAACACTATTCGTAAGATATATCAAAATTTAAAAGAAGGTGAAGAGTACTATGATAATTTAAAGCCTATGAAAGGCACTTATTCGTTCAGACCATATAATTTAGAGGATATAAAAAAATATATTGAAATGGAAAAACTCAATTTATATAAAGTAGACTTAAATTCTTGGGGGGAAGTATGCCTGGCGACAGTGATTTTTAGTGGTAATAAACCACATCCGGGAGCATTTCTATTAGATAGAGACAATAACATTTTCTATGATTTTAGTGCTCCATTTCAAGTGGGAACAGAGATAATTAATGTCACCCTAGAAGATATAAATGACGATGGTTTAAAAGATGTACAAATGGAAACAGATTATGAAGGTATTGTATGGACTTTTTATCAAAAAGAGAATGGGGAGTTCTACGATCCTTCCGTCTATGATAACTCTATTGAGCAGTAATTAATCTAATGAGAGATAAAGAGAATGGGCTAACAGTTTATCATGTATATAAAGAACCAGTTAGAATAACTACAAAACCCTTAGGGTATATGAAAATAATGGCTGTTAATAAAAAAAAAATACTGTGTATATGTCTGTTGTTTACTGTCTTGTTTTTAGTCACATCCTGTAATTTCAAAGAAAAAAAGGCGAGTAACCAGTCTGTTCTTATACAAAGCAATATTGAAAATAATATAAAGGGCTCCAGTTATAAAAGTGAGGAAAATGCAGAAAAGGATAAAAATTTTTATAAAAGGTTAATATTACGATTGATCCGGAATCAAATAGAAATCACAGATGGAGAGGAAAAATATTATTTTTCTGATACCGTTTCAGCCGATTATGAAGCAATGCTGCCAAATAGTGAATTTTATATTGTTGATATTAATGGAGATCAAAAGTTAGATATAGGTATTAAGTACCCTACCAATGTATTGGATACATATTATTATAATCCAGAGACGGATACATTAAATCTGGCGTTAGATAATCA
>JAEZKY010000149.1 GCA_023435985.1 Bacillota bacterium
GCTGGGATAAGTATTTCTAAATCAACATTTTCCTCGTATTTTGCAAGTAATAAGCAAAGATTGTAAACTCTAAATACATGATCTAAATTATGTGCTGAACACGTTAATTTATTTTGAACAATTTCTATAATTTTTTTATGTTTTTCTTCGACATTCATATACATTACCATCCTTACAAAATATTTCTATAAATACAGATTATCAAACACATGTTCTTTTGTCAAATTATTCTATTTATAATTAAATAAATATTTGCACTTATCAATATAAAATTAAATTCCATATTCTCAACTTGAATTTTGTCATCATTCTGTCACAACAAGATACTATAATAAATTTATAAGATTGATAAAACTTTTTTTCATAAATATTTACCCTATTAAATATAAAGTAAAGAGTACCAAGTATATTCCCCTATACTTGGTACTCTTTATTATTTCTCACTTTAAATTTCTGTATAAAATTTCTTTCAGGTAGCGAAGTATTAAATTTTCATATTATCTTCTTAAAATTGTACTAAGGAATATAATTCATCCTTTGCTTCTTCATTTATATCAATATATTTGTGTGTAGTTATTTCTGATGTATTGATAAGTTTTCTTCACTCAACTATCTCAAAATATAATCTAACTCCTTAAATCAACTAAATCGGGATTATTTTGTGATGATATTTTTTATTGCTTAGTCTATTACCGAACTAAAGGTATATGCCTGTTCATATCCACCATTCCCACTTGCATCTATGCCTGAAGTGAACACTATTATTCCATTATTATAATAATATTTAGGATTTTGTATATCCAATGTAGGTATATTAAAATATTGAATGATAGCATCTTTATAGTCTGATAACATTAAATTCATATCTTGTTTAAGTTTTTTATCTTCGTCATCGCTGATATTATTAGGAAACTTGTCCCTAAAAACAAGTGAGAAATTATCTATTTTGTCATTCTTTATTTCATAGTTCACTTTAATACTAATTCCAAAGTCATAATTATTATCATTCACCATTTCATTTGATTTTCTATAAATATTTTTACAAAATTCTATTTGTCCATTTTTCACTACTGATGGAGTCGGGGTATATGTAACTTTAATATTTTTGTATGAATTTAATTTATTGTACTTATCAAAAATAGTGTTTTCAAGTTCATAGAATTTATCTAAGTCTGTATTAATCAAAAAATCTTCACATGGTAAAGAAATCACATTTGTATTCTTAATTGTCATTAACTTTCTTTCTGGCAACTTAGATATAAAGTATATATTATCTTTTTGGGCTACTATATCCCCAAATATATATTGATTTTGCTTTTTATCATCTGCTTTTTCATATACTATTTTATCTTTAGATAGTCCAGTTAAAGAATATCTAGTCATTTTTCCTACTTCTACAATGGAATGAGAAACTATTGCAGAAACAAATATCATAGATAGGCAAATTACAGTAGAAATCAAATAAGCACTTTCTCTTTTCTTTGCGACATCATCATTATTACTTATAGCACCCTTATCATTATTCCTTATAACAATATTTTCTTTAATCTTATTTATAATAGTTTTAGTTTTAAAATACAAACCTTTGATAACTTCATTAAAGGCTAATTTAATGATAAAAATCATAACTAGTAAAATTCCACAGGAACATATTAGTACAAATGGATAATATGCAGATAAAAACCTTATTGAAATCATTTTTTTTATTCTTACAGAAAAAATTATTGCTACTGATCCAAACAAAACTATATATTTTATGTTCAATCTTATAAATTCATTTTTTATCCACTTAATAAGGAACAATATCCCCCTAAGAACTTGAGTAAACAAAAGTGGAATAAAATATACACTATAAAACATAACCAATTGTACATAGTCATGGGGAATCTGAAATTTATAAGAAATAAACATAACTAACAATAATGTATATGCTAAAGCACTAAGGAAAACCAATTTATAATCAAAAGCAAAAATAACAAAAAGCATAAGTAAAAATAAAGTTAATGGAAAAACGGTAATTAAAAATATGAAATATATCATTTTAGTAATAATTACCTCTTTATTAAATGCACCTATAAAAACACAACTACTGCTTATTATTAAGACTACGATACTATAAAAAAATACACATACATTAAATATATTTTTTGATTTATTTTTAGATCGTAATATTTTTATTAGTGGTAAAAATATTACGATAATGTAAATGAGCAATCCTAGTCCAATAAATGATATACTTTTAAAATTGAACGGAACAGGATTCACATATATCTCCAGAAAAGAAATGCTATTATTTAAATCTCCACCAAAATAATATCCATATAGAAATGCATATCCCAAATTATAAAAAAACAACGAAATCAAAACAGCAACTGTGGCAATAATTTGATTTATCCACTTTGAATTTTCAAGTTTTTTTATAACACTTTTATCATCAAAAATTCTATTTATTACACTAATAATCATATAAACAAAAATATTACTATAATTATATGGCAATAACTCACTGAAATTAATAGTTTTACTCCCACTAAATTCATTTTTCTTTATATATTTTTCAATCAACTTTCTAAAATCACTCTCACTAATTGATTTTAACTCTTCTTTATTATTAGATACGTCAACCATTAAGATTTTATCTATTCTTTCCCCACTTTTGCTCGAATCACTTATTATGATGCTTTTGTCTTTTAAGATTACATTGCATCCAGAAATTGTTAAATTATTATCCATTTTTCATATCACTTCCACGTAATTTATTTGATTATTCTCAAGAGTATTCCCTCTAAACTGGATAAGTTGAATTTAAAACATTTGTCAGTAATAAGGATATTTTATAAATCCATTTTTTAACAAATATCTATTTTCTTCTTTCCCGTATTTACATTTATATTTACTAAGTATATTAATGGTATCCTTGGGAAGCCATTAATCCAATAAGCCGTAAATTTATGAAAAAGATCACTCACTATGTAATTTAACTCATTAAACATATATTATCTTCATTTGTGTAAATTGTAAACTATCTCTAATTTAAACCAAATTCGACTTATATTAACAATATATAATTTAACAAGAATAATACAGATTACCATGTATATTCTTCTATACATAGTAATCTGTATTATTTTTATCTACTTCAAATTTCTGTATAAAGTTGCTTTAGATACTGCTGTCATTTCCTCTATTTCCTTTATTGTATACTGCTTACTATTGTATAATTTTATGGCCCTATCAATATCTTTTGTAGATTTTTTAGGCCTACCACCATTTCTGCCCCTTGCTCTAGCACTTTTTAATCCTTCTTTAGTCCTTTCAGAAATCAAATCTCTCTCAAATTGGCTGATACCTGCAAAAATAGTAAAAAGTAATTTTCCCTGAGGCGTTGTTGTATCCAGCCACGATTCTTTCAAACTTTTTATATTTGCACCTTTACTCTCTATCTGCTCTACAATTGAAAACAGATCCTTAGTGCTTCTGCTCAATCTTGTGATTTCTAAAACAATTACGGTATCCCCTTCTCTTAGTTCATCAATCATTTTTTGTAACTGCTCTCTTTCTATTTTAGTTCCTGTGATTTTTTCCTGATAAATGTTTCTTTTATCTATTCCATGTTCAATTAATGAATCAATTTGCCGATCTAAGTTTTGCTCTTCCGTTGAAACTCTTGCATATCCAATAAGCATTTGTCCTTCCTCCTATCATTTTATTAGGATAATTGTATCAAAAAACTATAATGCCCTACATATAGAAAACTTGATTTTGATACAAGTTTTGAGAACGTACTAATCAATATTTTACGTCATTAAAATTACCATTAAATTTCTGCCTCATAAACGTTCGTTTTTGATACAGCATAGTAAGTATTATTGCCTACTTTAATTTTTCTCTTGTTTCTTTTATAAATTCTGTCCACTTTGCATTAGTAACTTCTTTTTCTACAATTTTGCATATAACATCATCATCCAGATCCGTAAACTTTATTAGACTTATAACCAACTTCATTTTTGCTTTCAGTTCTCCATTAAATTCTCCACTTTCATTACCTGCTTTAAATCCGCTATTAAATGCATTCTTTATTGAATTATGAAAATCATTTAAAATATTTTCTATTGAGTTTCCATTTTCTTTTATAAATACTTTATATGTTCTGTTAGTCTCTACTGAATTTATTAATTCCTCTAAAGACCTTAAATCTTTCATTTCTAATCAATCCCTTCTATATATAATGTAGTAATTTTTTGATTCCTACTATAATTAATTCAAAGATCTAACGTAATTTACATTTCAAAATAAAATAGCCATGCAACAAACATGCTTGGCCATTTATCATTTCTTATTGTTAATTTTCTTTATAAGTCTCAAGAAACTTCTTTAAATCTTCTTTAAGGTCAGTTATATTTTCTGTATAATACATGTCCATGCAAGGGAACTTGTTCTCTACGCTGAATATTCCTATTGACCCGTTTTCCTCTGTATAATGCTTATCCACATGTTTGCAGACCTCTGTAGGTGTTTTAAGAATTCTTATATCCATTTTCTTTGTCTCAAGATAACTTTTAAATACCTCATATACTTCCATATCCTTTTTTCTACCAAATATTTCTCTAAATTTTTTAATTTGGCTGCCCATGGTTATACCGTACAGTTTTTCCTTATCTTCGACGCTTGGTACTGTCATAAATAAAAATTCTCTGCTTCTTACCCTTCTATGTTGGTTTTGATCTACTATTGAACTCATTTCATTCATATTTAATTCCTCCATATGTTTTGATACATATGTTTTAATAATTAATTCAATATGAATTCAAGTATTTTTATCCAAAATTTTATTTTAAGATATTTTCTTTTATAAGTTCATTTTGTAAATATAAGGAATCGTGATATACTATCAATAATAAATATCATTAAATAATTATACAATGATAGATATATAGTAATTTTATGGAGGAGAAACAAAATGACTAGTGGCACTTCAAAAGTTATAGATAATAAGTATGATTATGATGCATCACCAGAGGCATGGGATGAATACAAAAAAATATACTCCCCCTCAGAGTGGGATTTTTGGGGAAAGTTTGATTTTAATAATCTGAAAAAACAAGGTATTAGAATTTATGCACCAGTTAAAATTAACGAAAAATATACGCAATTTAATGAATATCCCAAATTTAAACTGAGTGGCGATACAGACTTCAACTTTGGAAAGAATAAAAAATCTAAAAAGAAATATGAACAATTTGAGGAATTGTTACGAAAAGATTATCAAGGAAATGAAGTAGATGTTCATTTAAATGAATTGGAAAAATGCCATAACAGATACCATAAACAGGAAAACTTCTCACTTATGCCAGTTACAGGTGGTATGCAATTGGTAAAAGGAGCGTGTCAGTATGATAGACTTGATAAATTTATATATAAACTAAGTGAATATTATAGAACAAATGGAAAAGATAAATTTATACTTAGTCGTGCTAGATCTTTTAATAGAGAAGCATTGGAAACCTATTTGGAGTTATTTGATAGTATCTATAATTATTGCTCTAAAATCTATATGATTAATAATACGAATTTTGTTAATAAAATGATATCACAAGGTAACGAAGATATAAACAGTGGATCACACGTTGTTAGATATATGAAACTTGCTGAAGAATTCTGGGATTATAAAACAAAAGCATTGAAGAATACTAATGCCTGGAGATATCATTAATTAATAAAGAATCTTTAATTAGATTGCTTATTATTATGTCTATGACAAATTACTAATTTATCTTATAATTCGTAATTGTATATTTAAGTGGTTGCTCAAAAATAAATGTGATTGAGCATGATGGATAAAAGTAGATAATAATAATAATAATAATAATAAATGTATCTAATTACTGAATAAGGTTTAATTCAAATGATATACCCACCTTGAATAAAATAAAAGTTTTCTTTGTTAAAATATTTAAAGAAGAGTAGCAGAAATTTCTCTGCTACTCTTTCTTTTGTATAACGCTTATCAACATCTTAGTTCAATTGAATCACATCTTTAAATATTATTTACCCTGCTATTAACCCCACTTAAATTTTTTAATCACATACCGAAAAAATCATAATAGCATTAATAATTGTTTGGAGATTGTCCTTATCCTCCGCTAATTTATATAGTTCCATAACTTCTTCAAAACTTAACAAACCTTCTCTGCTACAAAATTTAGAATGACTCACTAACAAATCAGTTAAAAATTGAAAAATACTCTCAGAATTACTACACATTTTTAATTGATTAATTAATAAACAAAACATGCCCTTTGCCTCTAATTCTTTCATTCCTTTTCCTATGGTTCTTATAGATTCCATTTCATATATTTTTGTTTGCTTATTTGCTCTATCATTAATCATTGTTTTCTCTTCCATAATATATCTCTCCTTTTTGCTATGTTAGGAGCATTTGAGGTTGCTCCCATACCTTTAAATCCAATGCTTATCCTATAAAACTGGATATTCTAAATGCTTTTTCATGAATTTAACTATATCTATTACATCATTTTCAATTAAATTTGCTATTCTATGTGTAAAATCTGTTAGTGCTTGTCCATCTTGAGTCATATTGTCTTGATCCCAAGCACATCTACATATTAATTCGTCACCTACAAATTCAAACATTATAAATAAACAATCAATACCCTTGACTTCTACAATGTATCTTTCACACACATTCCCTGTTTCTGCACATTCATATTCCCCTAGAATTCCAATAGCGTAGTTTTTTGTTTCAAAAATACAAGTTTCCATAATTCATTCCTCCAATTTGTTGTTTAATTTTTAATTTTTGTTTATTACTTCTATAACATGACATACATTTTGCCGATTTTTCGATTAAGGAAAATTTTTTTATAAAATATTTTTTACACCCAATAACTAGTAGAACAATTCAATAAAATCATAAAAAAAGACTCAAGCCAATTTGACTTGAATCTTTTCTTTTAACTTACTCATTAACTTTGTTCACAACTTCTTTTATAAATTCTTCTTCTGTTAATTCTGTATAATGCAAAATTTTTTCTTTATCTACTCCCGCATTAAACATATTTTTAGCGATTTTAATACTTCTTTCCTTTGCTAAATAGCCCAAGGTCTCCGAATTTTCTAATATCAGACTCATTTTTAAAACCTCTCTTTTAATTTCTTTTCTAGTTTATTTACGATATATTTTTGTCTTTAATTCTTCAATTTTTCTGATTTCTTCATATCCAAATCCGCTCATATGCTACCTCCAATTATTTATGTAATCTTCATTTAAAGAAAACTTGAATCTAAAATTTATCTTCCTCTATAAAATAAGAAATTTTTATTAGGAAGGTGTTTTAATGTGGAAAAAGGAATTAACGAAAACTACATCACTGAATTTAAATCCTATATATTAGACAAGAACTATGCCGAAGGTACTATTGCAACGTATATACAAAATATTTATGGTTTCTTTTCTTGGATAAGCACTGAATACATATATAGCGTATATGTTACTGACATTACATCAATAGATATACAAGAATATATAAATTATTTAACTCATACAAAAAATCACAAAATCAATACCGTAAATATAAAAATGGCAACATTAAAATCATTTTTCAACTTCCTTTATGTAAAGAAATATATTAATGTAAATCCTGCTAAAGATTTAAAAAAGATTAGAAGCATAAGTAAATCATCTGAAACAGTCATAACAGATTTAGATATAAAAAAACTAAAGAAAGAAGTTATTTGGGGAGGTAATCCACTGCATCAACTTATCATCATCATGCTATGTGACACTGGCATCAAGGTTTCTGAGTTAATAAATCTAAAGTTATCAGACATTGTTATTAATGAAACCCTATGTGAATCTTATTTAGTTGTAAAACATCCAACAAGCGGCAAGTATAAGGAAATCATTTTAAGCAGTGACCTTATAGAAATTTATAATGAGTGGGTGCTGGAGAGAACAAGGAGAAACATAAAATCTGACTTTATCATTACGTCTGAGAGAAGCCCTAAAGCATGTCGTAGTGGAATAAATAAATTAATAGCAAAATACAGCCGAAAAGTAGGGCTAGATAATATAATAAATCCTAATGCTCTTAGAAAATACTATCTGAATAATCTATAAATTTTATGCACCATTTTTAATACTACTGGCTATTCAAAATATAAAATTAATTATAAAAAATGCTTGATTTTAATATTAATGATTTATCATAATACTAGTGCAAAGATAAGCAGGTATTTAAGAATACAATATGTATCATGTTTAATTCCTCATAACCTAAGTATGAATTAATATTTTATTGATATCCAAATACGAACTTTAACAAAAATACCTGCTGCTAAATACCTTCAAAATTATTTAAAGTGGATGATTTATATTTATCATCCACTTTTTTAATTCCATATAAATAAGGAAACTTTCATTATATAGTAATATGTAATAAGTTATTTTAATTTAGGCACAATTCATTTATATGACTACAATTAACGGCTTTAATGAGATATTCTCTTAAATATTTTTCATCCTGCATTCCATTTATCTTATCATATATATCATCTTGAATGGTCTCAAATTTATTTAGCAAAACTGTACATATACATTCCTTGATTCCATCCTTAACGCCTTCTTGCCTAATCATATATCCTATTTCAGTTGTCATTAGTGCCTCCTTAAACCTCTGTACTTCTTCTCTATTCAGATACTTTTCAGCCACTCCAACGATAGCCCCTAAAAATACTATTCTTTGCTCCCTGTTTTTTATATCTTTTACTAAATCAATAATCTTTAAAGTTCTTTCTAAAATAAATTCTGACTTATCCATAAGTGGATATAAAATTAAATCTACTTTATCTTGATCATCAAATTTTTCTTCCATATTAATTTTTCGCTTTAATTCATTAATCAACAGTTCATTCTTATCCCCATTTACTCTAACAGTTTCTGTCTCATATCTGATTGTTCCTAAATAGACATCGCAACTTTCTGGATTTGCATCTATAGTATTAATAATGACTGCATATATTTTTTTATCTTCTAAATTATACAATCTTGTATCAATCACAATTTGATTTAAAAACTCTATATTTCTATGCTTTGTTTCAAACAATAATCTGAAGTACATATTATTTCCTAATTCAAATAAAATACCATCATTTTTTAGAATTTCATCTTCTATTTCTAATTTTTGAACTACAGATTTTATTTTAAAGTCAATATGATTGCCTCATTTAAATTCTATGCCTTTGAAATATTCATTCAGGCAATAAAGAATAATATCCTCAAATTCTTCACTATTAATCATGTTTAACCTCACTATTTGGCTAAAAACAGGTAATCTTCTATAGTTACCTTTTTATTATCTCTATCCTCGTCTAAGAATACTTCCTCACCTTTATTGCTTAACTGCTGTTCTTCAGCCATTATTTCTTTTATAAAATCAGAATAATTCTCTTCTTCTCCAATAAAATAATTGTCCATATCATATCTTCTTTCTATTTAATTTACATTGACTACTTTTGAATCTTTCTCATTCCATATTTTTACGTTCTCATATGTAATAATTCCACATGCTAAAACTAATACCATTCCCCAAACATCAGTTAGATGTGGAACTTGTAAATATATCCCAAACTTTAATGATCCAAAGAATACAATCAAACTCATTGTAGTTGACGCAGCAATCCTAATTTTTTTTTTTATCTTTTCCATAGTATATCTCTCCTTTATTCTATTGTTAATTTTAATCTATTTAATACCGCTTATTTCCTTACTTTATAAACCTATTATACCTGCTTTTTAGGCTGCTGTAATCATATTTTTACTATTATGAGAAACTTTAACAAAGTGGCTACAAAACTATAATTTTTATCATATAAATTTCTCAAAACAAAACTCTCTACCATGTAAGATAGAGAGTTTTTAACCTAATCAGCATATTCCCATGTACTTCCTTTAACTCGATAGATATGAGATGAAACTTTACTTGTGTCATCATCAACTTTCATTAATTCTTTCAAAAAGATTACATTCTCTGGTTGATTAGTTGCAACTAAAATTGTTGATGAAGATGGAATCGCTATAAGAAATGTTTGTCCAACCTTTTCCTTAATCTGTTTTTTGAAATTATGGTTTAATATAAGACTACAACAGCAATCATCGCTTAATTTAGCAGTAAAAATATTAAGTCTAGGATGTACTTGAATCAATTCATTCTTGATCCTATTTATATTGAACAAAGAAGCCTCAAGTGCCTTTTCTTTATTAATATTATGCTCTTGCCCACAAAAAAGGAAGAATTCCTTTCTCTCTTCTGCAAGGTATATTTCTAAGTCAAGAAAAAATGATTTTTTGATGTATTGTTTCTTAGGATCTTTTCCAAATTCTCTATTCCTTATCAATGGATAGATATTATGGTAATTTGCCTCTCCTTCATTAATAATAAAATCACTTATTTCATTTTGAAAAAATTTAATAATATCACTAAAACTTTTATCAATAAGATATCCTTGATATATTTCATCTAAAGGTATAACAAAGTCTTTCTTTCCATTTCGTATAACAATTTGTTCATCCCTTATATAACTATCAGTATATTGTTTTTGCATTTCACCTAATAACTTTAATTTAAACTTTTCTAATGTTAATTTCATTTTACATTCCTTCTTTCTTATTTTTAGCCTATATAATTAGAGTGACATATTTTTTCTAAGTTTTTGATTTTATAAGAAAAAAAGTTTATGGAATTTAAAACTCCATAAACTGATACTGAAATCACAACTTATTTTCTTATCTAATCCGCATACGAATACTCCCCGTTTTCACACCTATACACATGACTGCTTACAAAATTAGGATCTTTATTACTTTTCATCAATTCCTGCAAGATTCCAATATTTTCTTCAAAATCTCTTGCAAAGAATATTGTTGAACTTGATGGAATAGCCATCAGGTAGTTAGAGCCAACTTTCTTTATAATTTCTCGCCTAAAACTGGAATTAAAGATCATAGAGCAGTTATAGTCGCTATCAAATTTAGTGGTATATATCTCCAATAGGTTGTGTAATCTTACCAACTCATTTTTTACTTTGTTTATATTAAACATGCCTGAATTGTAAATTTTCCCACTATTAAATTTATCTTCAAGAGTTAAAAATCTTATTACAGCAGAATAATCTGTAACAAATAAGAGGTCAAGATCAAGAAATAGTCTTTTTCTGTATAATCCAATTTTTTCCTTTAACGCAAAGTTTGATGATCTGACTAAAGGTAAAATTTTGAAATAATCTACCTGAAATTTATTCTCCTTTATCATTTCTCTTAAAATTTCTTTGTAATTGGTTAGTACATTTGTATACGATACATTTTCATTTTTGATTTCTGCTAATAGTGAGGTCATAGATAATCGTATTTCTACATCATCTACACGTACTACTATACAATCGTCCTCTAAAGTCGTTTGAGGGAATTCTTTTCTAACATCCGTATATAATCTTAATCCTAATTTTTCTTTATTTAGTCGCATCAAATACCTTCCTTCCTATACTTTTCCTTACATTTCTCAATTAAATATAGATAACATGATACATTCCCCTTCCTAAACTAATTTGATAGATTATAATTATTCTTTCACTTATAAATCAAATAAAAATAAAGGTACTCCCTTCATTTTTGAGTAGTACCTTTATTATCACTGTTTCTAATTTTAACTTAATTATTGATTCAAGATTGTCCTTATAATTAGTAGTTGTATTATAACAATCAAGGAAATCTAATACAATTTCCTTTTAGCATAACTCAAGTAACCAAAATAACCTCTAACTTTAATTTAAATATAAAAACCCTCTTATATACTTTATACAAGAGGGTAAAAAATTTAGTTATACAGGTTACTAAGGATATTCTTTTCTTTTAACTTTAACAAATTGAGTACAAAGGCTTTTTTACGTTTAGTATTTAAGCCTGAATTAAACGCAACTGCTCTATTTTTTTCAATATAATATTCTTTTAATTCAAGTTGTTTCTTAAATTGTTTTACTGATAAAATCTCCAAATCACTTAGGCATTGTGCATTCTTATATTTATTAAAAACTCATTTATATCTAATGCTAATTCAGTTCCTGTATTAATTATTTGATAATCTATTCCTCTTCTTAGAATTCCATTTTCTATCATGTCATTTAATATTTCAAAACAATCTTCAATAATCCCATTTATTACTTTTTTGCCGCCTAAAACATCAGTAATAACAGTATTAATAATTGCTTCAAACAATTCTTCTATTGTATATCCTGTAGTTTCTTTAAAGTCAAAACACATAGAAGAAAAAACATCTTCTAATAGTAATATCCCAAGCATACAGTTTACAGCAGAACTAACAGGCCTACTAGACATAGATCCGTCTATTTTATTAAACAACATTTTTTGTCTTTCCATAAGAACTTTCGTATCAACTTTTAATGCTTCCTCTAATAAACTTCTTCCTAATCTATTTAATAGGTCTTTATTACCCTTTAAATATTTATAATTCTCTTCATTCTTAGGATTTTTATAAGTTTTAGAGTGTGCAAAATATACAATTAGACTTCTTTGTATAGCAGAAGTATGTCCTGGTTGCATTTCCCCTGCCATAATAATAGGAGTCAACATCTGATATTCATTTAATTTTTGATCAGGGCGTCCTCTATAACTTGAAGTTTTATCATATCCATTATTAAGTAAATTAGAAATATTTTTCTTGATTTCATTTGACAGTTCTGCGGGTTTGTACTCATTTATAATAAAAGGTATAGTATTACTTGCACTTGAAAATCTTGTTGTTACAAACTTAGTACATTGTGCTGCACTAGTAGAAGATTTTAGGTTAAAAATAGGCATAATAATATTTTCTAAAGTTTCAGATTTTCCTGAGCCTGACTCTCCACATATAATCAAGTGATTTAATTTTGTATCATTCATTATCGCAAGTTTTTCTTTCAAAAAGCAACTTGCACAAAATCCTATTATAGTGGCTGTTACTGATAAATCATTAAAGTTAAATAACTTTTCCCCTATCTCAGCCAACTCTGGCTCCCAAATTGGTTCTTGCTCTACAATTTTAGTATCCAAAAATGTAGCAGTATCACCAAAGTAAACAACGTCATCTACTTCTTTATTATTAGCATATATTGTCCCACTTTTACTGACGAATATAAACTCTTTATTATGTTCTATAATTCCTGTATAATTAATTCCTTTTTTTATATGATATTTTTTTTGATTTAAGATATCCCTAATTCCGTCTAAATCTTCGTCTTTTCCTCTAAAAATAATATCAATAGAACTTTGGTAAAGAACGTTCTTAAACTTACTGCTAGAAACGAAATCATAAGTATAGAATTTCTTCTCATATATCTTATTATTAGTTAGAATTATTCTAACATTAAATTCAGATACATTCTCTGAAACCACTAACTCTACAGGCTCAATTATAAAGTTACTAATAACCTTATCACCTTCATTAGTTAATCTCCAGTAACATCCATTCTCTTCTTTAACATTTCCCATTGTAGAGTAAATTGCATCATCTTCTACCGCATTCATCAATACACTGTTTGTTGTTTCCTCCACAGTATTTTCTAAATCAATTGCATCTATATTATATAAATTTATCATTTTAATCGCTCCTTTTTTTAATTTTCAATTATGAACTTTTTAATATTAATAAACACTATAATGTAAGTGCTTATGTACTTT